>NZ_JBTMMT010000021.1:0-91431 GCF_055517075.1 Micromonospora sp. DSM 43699 | reverse complement strand
GGGTAAGGGGTGGGTGGGGTTAGGGTGCTGGGGTGACGGGGTATGCGGACGACATCGATCTTGCTCATCGGCTTGCGGATGCTGCGGACGCCATTTCGATGGACCGGTTCCGGGCGCTGGATCTGCGGGTGACGGCCAAGCCGGACCTGACTCCCGTCTCCGATGCGGACACCTCGGTGGAGCGGGCCATCCGGGCGTTGCTGGCCACCCACCGGCCGGACGACGGGCTGATCGGCGAGGAGTACGGCGAGCAGCCGGCGACCGGCCCGGACGACCGGCGCTGGGTGATCGACCCGATCGACGGCACCAAGAACTTCGTCCGGGGGGTGCCGGTCTGGGCCACCCTGATCGCGCTGCTGGAAGGGGATCGCCCGGTGGCCGGTCTGGTTTCCGCCCCGGCCCTGGGCCGGCGCTGGTGGGGGGCACCCGGCATCGGGGCGTACGCCGGCCCGGACGCCGCCTCCGGCGAACCGATCCGGGTCTCCGGGGTACGCGATCTCGCCGACGCCAGCTTCTGCTACTCGTCACTGACCGGTTGGGAGGCGGCCGGTGGGCTGGACGCGGTGCTCCAGTTGATGCGGGACACCTGGCGCAGCCGCGCGTACGGCGACTTCTACGGCTACATGTTGCTGGCCGAGGGGGCACTCGACGTGATGGTGGAGCCGGAGTTGTCGCTCTGGGACATTGCCGCGCTGGTGCCGATCGTGACCGCGGCGGGGGGCACCCTCACCACCCGGGACGGGGTTCCCGCCCCTGGTGGGAGGACGTCCGGTGAGATCAGTGCGATCGCCACCAACGGGCCGCTGCACGCCGAGGTCCTCTCCCGGCTGGGTCGGTCAGCCGCGCGCTGAACCCACGCAACCCCTTATCCTCGCCAGGTGGTGTCCTCCGGTTGGTGCTTCCTCGCGGCGATGATCGTCGCGTACGGCTTCGCCAACATGCTCCAGTCGGTCGCCGCCGCCCGGACGACCGTGCACCACACCTTCGACCCGGGGCTGCTGCTGCGGCTGGCCGGGCACCGGACGTACCTGATCGGGCTGCTCTGCCAGGTGATCGGCTTCGTGCTGGCCTTCCTGGCCCGCCGGGACCTGCCGTTGTTCCTGGTCCAGGCCAGCGTGGCGGCCGGGCTGGGGGTTACCGCCCTGCTCGGGGTGGTGGTGCTCAAGTGGCGGCTGCCCGCCGCCGAGGTGGCGCTGCTGGTGTTGCTCTTCGCCGGGATCACCGCGCTGGTGCTCTCCGCCCAGCCGGCCCCCTCGAAAGGGCTCGGTACCGCCGGCCTGATCGCGCTGACGGTGGCCCTCGGCGTGATCGGGCTGCTCGGTTTCTTCGCGGTACGCCTGCACGGGGCACCCGGTTCGGTGGCCCTCGGCTCACTGGCCGGGCTGGCGTTCTCCGCCGCCGCGGTGGCCGCCCGGCCGCTCGCCTCCGCCCCGTCGGCCGAGGCGTTCGTCCGGGATCCGCTGCTCTACCTGCTGATCGTCCACTCGCTGGTGGGTCAGCTGCTGCTCGGTCTGGCCATGCAGCGCGGCTCCACCACGGCCGCCGTCGCCGCGATGGACGCCGCCGGAGCGGTGCCCGCCGCGATCGTCGGCCTGCTGCTGCTCGACGACAAGATCTGGCCGGGCCGGGAGTGGTTGGCCGCCGTCGGCTTCCTGATCACCCTCGCCTCGGTGATCGGGCTCACCCGGTACGCCGCACCCCAGCACCACCATTCGGTGACCCGGACCCGGGAACGCGCCATGGTGGGCGCGGTCCCCCACACCTGACCGTTCAGACCCCGACCGGGCCGGTGGTCGTCTCCTCGACCGCAGCGTCGACGTCGCCCTCGACCGGCACCGTGTCGGGCACCTCGACGGCCACCTCGGCCGGTGCTCGCCGGCCCACCACCCGCTCGTAGAGCCGTTCCAACGCGCCGGCCGTCCGCTCCCAGGTGTAGCTGCACCGGACCCGGTCCACCGCGGCGTGCCCGTACGCGAACCGCCCGGCGTTGTCGGCGAGCAGCCGGCGCAGCGTCATGCCCAGCGTCCGGACGTCGCCCGGGGGGACCAGCCGGCCGGTGACCTCGTCGACCACCGCGTCGGCGATCCCGCCCATGGCATAGCCGACCACCGGCACCCCGCAGGCCATCGCCTCCAGCGACACCCGCCCTGCGGAGGAGTAGTGCGGGGTGCAGGCCACCACGTCGGCGGAGCGGTACCAGGTCGCCAGTTGATCGTGCGGCACCGCGCCGACCAGGATGACCTGGTCGGCGACCCCGGTGCGCTCGGCCAGGTCCCGCAGCCGCCGGGCCTCCGCGTGGGTGGCCAACTGGTCCGCCGGCGGTCCCCCGGCGATCACCAGTTCCGCGTCGCCGACCAGCCGCATCGCCCGGATCAGGTCGTCCTGACCGTGCCCGGGGGAGAGCCCGCCGACGGAGAGGATGCGGGCCCGCTGGTCCCGGGGGGCCGCCTCGCCGTCGGGATGGAACCGCTCGACGTCCACCCCGGTCGGCACCATCGCCACCGAGGTGCGTTGCAGCCCCATCCGGGTCAGCTCGTCGACCTCGTCGTTGCACTGGGCGACGGCGACGTCCACCGCCCGGGTGAGCGCCCGCTCCAGCGGTATCCGCTCACCGGGGCCGTCGTACTGCCGGCCGAGGTGACGCCGTTGTTCGACGCCGAGCGAGTGGAAGGTCTGCACCACCGGAATATCCGTTTCGCGGACTGCGTGTGCGGCGGCCAGACCACCGAGCCAGTAGTGACCGTGCACCACCTCGGGCGTCCACTCCCCGGCCCAGCGGTCGGCCAACCAGCTACCGAACTCGGGGACGAACGGGACGAGTTCGGCGGTGGCGGTGGGCCGGGCCGGGCCGACGGGCACCCGTTCCACCCGGTAGCCGTCGATCTCCACGCTCGCCGGCAGGGCCGGGTCTTCGCGCCGCTCGTACAGCCGGACGTCGTGGCCGCGCCCGGCCAGCTCGCCGGCGACCCGGGCGACGTGCTCGTGGGTGCCGACGGGCGGTCCTTCCGCGTGCCGGGACGGCCCGGCGTGCGCGCAGACGAGGCCGATGCGCATGGTGCACCTCCAGGCGATCTGCGAGGGGTGGGCTTCCGGTCAGAGCGTCCCATTAACCTGCGTCCGACGAGCCGAAACCTCGCAGATCGGAAGCGGTCAGCGACTGCCGGGGCCGTGGTGACCAGCGCCCGACGCCCGGTCGGATCAGGAATCCCATGGCCGTGCTTCGGCATGACCCGGTCCGGTGGGGGGTACCGACCAGGGATGCCGACGACCCGCATCACCGCCGAGGCCACCGTGGTGGTCACCGGCGCCTCCGGCGGGATCGACGCCACCCCCGCGCGCCCCGTCCCCCGGCCCGGCGTCGCCGTGGGCACCGCCGCAGCCGTGGGCACGACCATCGCGCCGGGTCGACCCGGACGGGCTGGCCCACGATGAGCGGCACCGAACGGCCGACCCGTCCCGGGCCCGGCACTCCCGCGCCGGTCCGTCCACCGACGCCGGGTTGCCGGGTGGTGGTCGACGACTCCTCGGCGCTGGTCCGGCTCAGCGGGGTGTGGGAACCGACCGACGCCGACCGGGTGCGCGACGCCCTGCTCGCCCGTCTCGGCGACCGGCCCGGTCCGATCGTGGTCGACCTCACCGAGCTGCGGTGCGTCGGGGCGTCCGTCGGCCGGCTGCTGACCGAGGTACGCCAGGCGGTGTCCGGCTGGCCCGCCGCCGACCTGCTGGTGGTCGACCCGGCCGGCACTGTCACCGGGGCCGCCGAGGCGGAGTCGGTGGTCTACCCTGACCCCGCCGAGGCGACGGCCGCGCTGGCCCGTACGCCGCTGGCGGCGGTGTTGACCGAGGAGCTGATGCCGGCGGTCGGGGCTGCCCGGCGGGCACGGCAACTGGTCGCCGACGGCTGCGAGCGGTGGCGGATGCCGGAGCTGACCGAACCGGCCTGCATCGCGGTCACCGAGATGGTCAACAACGTGGTGGCGCACGCGTCCACCCCGATGACGTTGCGGCTTGCCCCGGGCGCCGGCACCCTGCATCTGGCCGTCCGGGACCACTCGCGGCAACA
The DNA here is from genome assembly GCF_055517075.1 of Micromonospora sp. DSM 43699. Lineage (NCBI taxonomy): Bacteria > Bacillati > Actinomycetota > Actinomycetes > Micromonosporales > Micromonosporaceae > Micromonospora > Micromonospora sp. DSM 43699. The sequence goes on along the minus strand of NZ_JBTMMT010000021.1, from coordinate 87,368 downwards.
GCCGAGGTACGCGGGCCTGGCCCCGCTCACCTCGGCCGGTGGCCGGGGGCTGCTGTTGATCGACACGGTGGCCCGACGCTGGGGCAGCACCCTGCTCCCGGACGGCAAGGTGATCTGGTGCGTACTGCACACCGAGGACGAGTCGCACTGGCACCACGACTGATTCCTGCCTTTTCGTCCCGATCCGGGGAGCGGGACCCGGTTAACCGGCCCATGGCAGTGGGTAGTGATCAGCCATGCGCGACGACGAGTTCCCGACCCCCGTGTCCGACCCCGAGGCGCTCGGCCTGCCCGACACCGCCGACGACGACTCGACCGCCAACGACGACGTGCTGACCGGCCGCGAGGCGGACGGCCCGGACCCGGCGCAGCTGCCCGGCGACCGGACCCCGGTGGCCGTCGACGACTTCGGCACCACCGCCGAGGAGCAGCTCGACGGGGAGTCGCTCGACTACAAGCTCGACCGCGAGCAGTACGAGCGGCGGGCCGACGACCCGCTGGCCGGCCCGGTGGACCCGGACATCGCCGCCGAGGCGGAGAACGAGGAGGCCGCCGCGCAGGCCCAACTCGACGCCGACGTGCTGGACCCGGGCCCGACCTCCGACCCGGACTCCCCGGTCTCGATCTACGACCACGGTCAGCTCGGCACGGTTGCCGACGCGCAGGTGGGCCGCCTGGTCGAACCGGACGAGGGGGCCCGCACCGACCAGGAGACCGACAACGTCGCGTACGACGCGGGCGCGGCCGGCGGCGGCGCGAGCGCCGAGGAGCTGGCCGTCCACGAGACCCGGCCGCCCGAGGCGCACTGACCTCAGTCGTCCAGGCCCCGCTCGATCGCGTAGCGGGTCAGCTCCACCCGGTTGTGCAGTTGGAGCTTGCCCAGCGTGTTCTGCACGTGGTTCTGCACGGTGCGGTGGGACAGCCCGAGCCGCCCGGCGATCTGCTTGTAGGACAGCCCCTTGGCCACCAGCCGCAGCACCTCGGTCTCCCGTTCGGTGAGCCGGGGTGCCGCGTCGGGCCGACCGTCGGCGGTCCCGTCGGTCGGGGGGTCGGCGGCCAGCCGCCGGTACTCGCCCAGCACCAGACCGGCCAGGCCGGGGGTGAAGACCGGCTCACCGGCGGCGGTGCGGCGCACCGCGTCCAGGAACTCCGCCGGGGCCGCCGACTTCAGCAGGTAGCCGGTGGCCCCGGCCTTCACCGCGTCCAGCACGCCCTGCTGCTCGCCGCTCGCCGACAGCATCAGCACCCGGACCCGGGGCAGCGCGGCCCGCAGCCCGTGGATCACCGCCACCCCGGAGATGTCAGGCAACTGCAGGTCGAGCACCACCACGTCGGGTCGGGCGGCGGCGGCCACCCGGACCGCCTGGCGGCCCTCGCCGCTGGTCGCCACCACCAGGTGCCCGGCCTCGGTGAGGTCGCGGGCCACCCCCTCCCGCCACATCGGGTGGTCGTCGACCACCATCACCCGTACCCCGGTCATCGGTTCCCCGCCCATCGGTCGCTCCTCGGCACCATCAGTTCGATCTCGGTGCCCTCCCCCGGCGTCGAGACGATCCGCGCCTCGCCACCCAGATCGGCGAGGCGGCCCCGGATGGCCTGGGCCACCCCCAGCCGACCCTGTCGGGCCGCCTCGACCAGTCGGCCCGCCGGGATGCCCGGACCGGCGTCGCGCACCGACACGGTCACCGTGGCCCCCTCGTCCTCGACCAGCACCCAGGCCCGCCCGTCGGCGTGCCGCCGCACGTTGTCCAGCGCCGCCGCGGTCGCGGCGGCCACCTCCCGGGCCACCGACGCCGGCAGCGGCACCGGGGTCGCGGGCGCGGAGACCTGCACCGCCTCCGAGGCGTACCCGGCCAGCAGGGACCGCAGGTCCGCCTCGCCGACCGGGTCGGCCGGCGACGCCGGCGACGCCCCGGAGATCAACGCGCGCAGCGCCACCTCCTGCCGACCGGCGAGCCGGGCCAACTCACCGGCCTCCCCGTCCAGGTGGGCACCGCGCCGTTGGACCAGCGCCAGCACCTGGAGCACCGAGTCGTGGATGTCCCGGGCCAACCGCTCCCGTTCCCGGGTCGCCGCCTCCAGCTCCACCGCCCGCTGCAACCGCTCCTCGGCGGCCACCGCCAGCCGGGCCACGTGCCCCACCACCAGCCCGGCGAGCAGCAGCAGGATCACCCCGGTCAGCGAGGACGGGCCGATCCGGCCCCGGGTGGCCAGGTCCGTGCCGCCGACGAGCAGGGCGGCCACCGTGCCGCGCCGCCGCCCACCGGAGACCGCCCAGGCCAGCACCGGCCCGGCCAGCCAGGCCACGGCCAGGGCCGGTACGCCGGCCGCCAGCGCCGGGCGGCCCACCACCCACGGCGTGACGGCCAGGATCAGCAGGACCACACCGAGGTCGGCAGAGAGCAGCGGCCAACCCCGGTTGGCCGGCCGGGCGTAGCCGACCGCGGTCACCCCGGACCAGGCCAGCATCACCAGCAGCGCACCCCCGGCGGCGAACGGGTGGGCGTACCGGTCGGCGTCGCGCAGGACCAGCAGCCCGACGTACGCCAGCGAGGCGAAGCGGAAGACCGCGACGGAACGCCAGAGCGGAACCTCGAAACCACCCGACGGGGACGACGGCATGGCCGCCACGATGCCACAACCGCCCCGGTCACCCGCCGGACCGGCCGCTACGGCATGAACAACCCTGACGTACGGTAGAAACAGCGCGAAAGACTCCGAGATCGCTGTCGGGACAGGCCCCATGACGAACGCAGAACTTCCCACACCGCGTACGGTGGTGCCCATCGAACCTTCCCTTCTCATCGCCGAGGCGTTCGACCAGGCACAGGTGACCGAGCTGAGGCACTCGGTCAGCTCCTGTGCGCACTCGGCCGGACTGGCCGGTCAGCGACTCGACGACTTCGTGCTGGCCGTCAACGAGCTGATCACCAACGCCGTCCGGCACGGCGGCGGCAAGGGCTGGTTACGGCTCTGGCGACGCCCCGGCGAGCTGGTCTGCGAGGTCTCCGACCACGGCGACGGCCTCAGCGAGCACCAGCTCCACGACCGCAGCCGACCCGCCCCCGACACCGCGGGCGGCTGGGGGCTCTGGTTGGCCCGGGAGCTCAGCGACGCGATGGAGGTCGAGAGCGGCGCGGCCGGCACCACGGTCCGGATCAGCGCCGCCGTCGGCTGAACCGGTTCGATGTGCGTGAGGCGGACGACCCCACGCTCCGCCGAGCCCGCACCGCCGGACGCCCGGCCCGCACCGCCGACGGGCGGCCGGTCAGCTGAACAGGGCGCTCACCGACTCGCCGTTGTGGATCCGGCGCATCGCCTCGGCCAGCGCCGGGGCCACCGAGAGCACCTCCAGCTTCGGCACCCGCTTCTCCTTCGGGATCGGCACCGTGTTGGTGCAGACGATCTCGCATACCCCGTCGGTGGCGCTGAGCCGCTCCAACGCACCGCTGGAGAACAGGCCATGGGTACAGGCCAGCCGGATCGAGCGGACGTTGCGCTCCCGCAGGTGGGCGATCAACTCGATCACCGTGCTGCCCTTGGCGATCTCGTCGTCCAACACGATCACGTCCCGGTCGGCCACCTCGCCGATCACCGTGCTGATGGTGACCCGGTCGTCGCTGAACCGCTGCTTGGCCCCCGCCGCGACGGGGGTGCCGAGCATCCGGGCGAACGCCGCCGCCTCCTTGGCGTTGCCCAGGTCCGGTGAGACCACCACCGTGTTGCCCAGGTCGTGCCCCCGGAAGTGGGCGGCCAGCTCGCGCAGGGCGTGCAGGTGGTCGACCGGGACGCTGAAGAAGCCGTGCACCTGCGGCGAGTGCAGGGTCATCGCCAGCACCCGCTGGGCGCCTGCCGAGGTGAGCAGGTCGGCCACCAACCGGGCACCGATGGAGATGCGCGGGGCGTCCTTCTTGTCCGACCGCGCGTACGCGTAGTGCGGCAGCACCACGGTGATCCGCCCGGCCGACGCTCCCCGGGCGGCGTCGATCATGAGCAGCAGCTCGACCAGGTGCTCCTGGACCGGGGGCACCAGGGGTTGGATCAGGAAGACGTCCCGCTCGCGGCAGTTCGCCTGCAACTGCACCTCCAGGCAGTCGTTGGCGAACCGGGACACCCGCACCGGGTGCAGCGGCACCCCGAGGTGGGCACAGATCTCGGCGGCGAGGTCGGGATGGGCGGTTCCACTGAACACGGCGATGTCGCGCACGTCTGGAGATCGTACGGAGTCGCGACGGTTCTCCGGGGCGTACCCGGCCGGGTACGGTGCCGAAATGACCGGAGAGTACGTCGCCGCCATCGACCAGGGCACCACCTCGTCGCGGTGCATCGTCTTCGACCGGGCCGGTGAGATCGTCGCCGTCGCCCAACGCGAGCACCGGCAGATATTCCCCCGGCCCGGCTGGGTGGAGCACGACGCCGAGGAGATCTGGGCCAACGTCGAACGGGTGGTCCGCGACGCGCTGGCCGCCGCCGGCACCGGCCCGGAGGGACTGGCCGCGGTCGGCATCACCAACCAGCGGGAGACGACCGTGGTCTGGGACCGGGCGACCGGCCGACCGGTCGCCAACGCGATCGTCTGGCAGGACACCCGCACCGGCCCGCTGCTGCGCGAGCTGGCCGGGTCGTACGGCGAGGAGAAGCTGCGCGCCCGCACCGGGCTCACCCTGGCCACCTACTTCGCCGGCCCGAAGCTGCGCTGGCTGCTCGACCACGTCGACGGGCTGCGCGGGCGCGCCGAGCGGGGCGAGGTGCTGTTCGGCACCATGGACAGCTGGCTGATCTGGAACCTGACCGGCCGGCACGTCACCGACGTCACCAACGCCAGCCGGACCATGCTGATGAGCCTGGAGACCCTCGACTGGGACCGGGAACTGCTCGACGCGCTGCGCATCCCGGCCGGGGTGCTGCCGCAGATCCGCAGCTCGGCGGAGGTCTACGGGACCGCCCACGGGGTGCTCGCCGGGGTGCCGGTGGCCAGCGCGCTCGGCGACCAGCAGGCCGCCCTGTTCGGGCAGACCTGCTTCCAGCCGGGCGAGGCGAAGTGCACCTACGGCACCGGCAGCTTCCTGCTGCTCAACACCGGGGCCAGCCCGGTGCCGTCCACCCACGGGCTGCTGACCACGGTGGCCTACCGGATCGAGGGCCAGCCGGCCGCGTACGCACTGGAGGGGGCGATCGCGGTGACCGGGTCGTTGGTGCAGTGGCTGCGGGACAACCTCGGGCTGATCTCGTCGGCCGCCGAGGTCGAGGAGCTGGCCGCCACGGTGGACGACAACGGCGGCTGCTACGTGGTGCCGGCCTTCTCCGGGCTGTTCGCGCCACACTGGCGTAGCGACGCCCGGGGGGTGATCGCCGGGCTGACCGGTTACATCACCAAGGGGCACCTGGCCCGGGCAGCGCTGGAGGCGTCGGCCTGGCAGACCCGGGAGGTGGTCGACGCGATGAACGCCGACTCCGACGTGGCGCTGCGCCGGCTGCGGGTGGACGGTGGGATGACCGCCAACGGCCTGCTGATGCAGTTCCTCGCCGACGTGCTGGAGGTGCCTGTGGTCCGCTCCCGGATCACCGAGACCACCTGCCTCGGCGCGGCGTACGCGGCCGGTCTGGCGGTCGGCTTCTGGCCGGACCTGGCCACCCTGCGCGCCCAGTGGCGCTCCGACGCGCAGTGGGAGTCCCGGATGGATCCGGCGGACCGGCAGCGGGAACTGGGCCGGTGGCGCAAGGCGGTCGCCCGCACGCTCGACTGGGTCGACTGACCGGCCGGCGGCCCGTCGGTCGATCGGTCCGCGCCGCCCGGACCGATACCATCGACCGGGGGGATGCCACATGCAGACAGTCGGTCCGTACGCGCTGCACCGGAAGCTGAGTTCGTGCGAGCTGGGCGAGGTCTGGGCCGCGAGGGACACCGCCGAGCGGCCGTTCACCGTGGCCGTGCTCGCCCCGGCCGCCGCCGAGGGCGGCTGGCGGGAGGCGTTCGCCGCGGCGGCCAACACGCTGGCCCGCTCGGACGGCCTGCCGATCACCGGGGCCAACCACACCGGCCCGGTCCCCTGGGTGGCCTGCGCCGCCGAGCAGGGTGCGGGGGCCGCGCACGTCTTCCTCGCGCTGGGCCAGCGCCTCACCCCGGCCGAGGAGCCCCCGGCCGGGGCCGGTCGACAGCGGGTCGGCCCGCCCGGCGAGCCCACCCCGGCGAGCGGGGCGGCCGACGCGGGACCGACGAGCCGGCTGGTCGACGCGGGACCGGCGAGCGGCCCGCCGGCCGGGGGTCCCGGCGGTGGCGCGACCCGTCCCACGACGGACGGATCGGTCACGCCGACGGTTGCGGCCCCCTCCGCCGGGCCGACCACCGACGGTGCCGTGCCACCGACAGTCGCGCTCCACCCGTCGGGGTCCACCTCCCCGGGCCAGCGACCGGGTCAGCGGCCGACCGCCCCACACCAGGCGATGCCGAATCCGCAGCAGGCAGCCCCGCACCAGGCGATGCCGTACCCGCACCAACCGGCCGGGCAGCGACCCGTGCCCGCCGGGTACCCGACGACCCCCGCTCCGTATCCGCCGGTCGCGGCGCGCAGCCAGGGTCGTGCCGTGCTGTGGTCGGTGCTTGTGGCGCTGGTCGCGGCGGCGGTCGGCGCGGCCGGTGGGTTCGGCGTCGCCGGTCGGTCGGCCGACGGTCCGCTGACGGTCGCCGGCCCGGCCAGCGCGACCCCGAGTGCCGATCCGGGGCTGCCTGGCACGCCGCCGCGCCGGCCGGGCGTGGAGCCACCGGTCGGCGGCGGTTGGCCGACCGCCGCGCCCACCTTCGCCGGCACCGACCCGACCCGGGAGATCACCGGCCTGGCCGGGGTCGACTTCAGCTTCCGGGTGCCCACCGGGTGGAACTGCACCGAGGCCGCCCGCACCAGCGGTTCGGCGCACTACCGGTGCGGCGTCCCCGCCGCCGACGGGTCGATCATCGGGGGCGATCTGGTCGTCCGGCAGTGCCCCCGGCTCTGCACCGACGAGCGCCGCACCGCGCTGCGCCGGCAGGAGGAGGCATGGGGTCTGCAATGGGTACGCAGCGGCGAGTTCACCACCTGGGCGGAGACCACCAGGGTGGACGGTGCGCCACGCTACGGCCTGGTCTACCTCTCCTACTGGCGCAGTGTGCCGGAGGACGCGATCGACAGGCAGTTGGTGCTCCGGATGACCGCACCCCTGGACCGGGCGGACGAGGTACGCAAGGTGGCCGCCTCGGTACGCGCCGCCACCTTCACCATCTGACGCGGGGGCGAGACCTCCTCAGGTCGACCGGTACCCTTCGACCGGGCGTCGACGACGAACCGGTCCGTCCTTCCACGACCGAGCGGGACCATGGTGCGCATGCTGACTGTCTCCCCTGACCGAGCCGGGGCCTGTCCGACCATCGCGGACGCCCTGGAGATCGCGCCGGACGACGCGGTCGTCTCGATCGAGCCCGGCGTCTACCCCGAGGCGCTGCGCCTGGAGGGCCGGCGGGTTCGCCTGGTCGCCGCCGGCGAGGCCGGTTCGGTCACCGTGGACGGTCGGGCCACCGGCCGGCCGACTGTGGCCTGCGCCGGGGGCGAGGTGCTGTTGCAGGGGTTGGTCCTCCAGTCCGCCGACCACCCGGCCGTGGACGCGGTCGGCGGCCGGCTCCGGATGGAGAAGTGCCAGGTCAGCGCCGGCTACGCGGCGGCCGTGTCGGTACGCGACGGTGCCCGGGTCGAGGCCGTCGAGGTGACCGTCACCGGTGGACAGCACGGGCTGGTCGTCTCCGACGCGGGCGGGACGGTCGAGCAGTGCGAGATCCGCGACGTCACCGACGACGGGATCATCGTGCGGCTCGGTGCCGACCCGACCATCCGCAACTGCACCGTCAGCAACACCGGCTTCCGGGGCGTGTACGTCTACCAGGCGGCCCGGCCCACCATCGAGCGCTGCGACGTCTCCGGCACCGGTGACGCCGGCATCGTGGTGGCGTTGCAGAGCAGCCCCACCATCGTGGACTGCTGGGTGCACGACACCCGGGGCGTCGGCATCGACGTCGGCCGGGGCTGCGGCGGGACGATCGAGGGCAGCCACACCGAGCAGACCGCCGCACCGGGCGTCCGGCTCGCCGAGGGGTCGACCACCGTGTTCCGGGCTGCCGAGGCGGGCGGCCGGCCGTTGGCCGGGGTGAGCGGGGGCGGCGGCACGGTCGGGCAGGACGAGCAGAGGGTCGAGGAACTGCTCGCCGAGCTGGACTCGATGATCGGCCTGGCCGGGGTGAAGGCCGAGGTGCGCTCGCTGATCGACGAGATCCAGGTCGACGAGTGGCGACGCGACGCCGGCCTGTCGGTGGGCGCGGTGAGCCACCACCTGATCTTCACGGGTGCACCGGGCACCGGCAAGACGACTGTGGCCCGGGTCTACGGGCAGCTGCTCAAGGCCCTCGGGGTGCTGCCCAACGGCCAGTTCCGCGAGGTGTCCCGGCGCGACCTGGTGGGCCAGTACATCGGACACACCGCCGAGAAGACCTCGTCGGTGTTCACCGAGGCGCTGGGCGGGGTGCTCTTCATCGACGAGGCGTACACCCTGTCCCGGGCCGGGGGTGCCGGCGGCGACTTCGGCCAGGAGGCGATCGACACCCTGGTCAAGCTGATGGAGGACCACCGCGACCAGGTGGCGGTGATCGTCGCCGGCTACACCACCGAGATGGCCGCCTTCCTGGACGCCAACTCCGGGCTGGCGTCCCGGTTCGCCAAGACGCTGGAGTTCGAGAACTACAGCCCGGTCCAGTTGGTCGACATCGTCGGGCGGATCGCCCGCAACGACGATTACCTGTTCGCCGACGGGCTCGCCGACGGCCTGCTGGAATGGTTCGGCCAGATCGAACGGGACCAGAACTTCGGCAACGCCCGGGAGGCCCGCAGACTGCTGGAGGGGATGCGCAAGGCGCAGTCCGGGCGGCTGCGCGCGTCGGGTCGGCGGCCGAGCCGGGACGACCTGCGCACCCTCGTCCTGGACGACCTGCTCGTCGCCACCCGGTGACCGGGATGCCGTCCGCCGGGGGTAGCGGCGGGGACGCCCTGCCGACGGCCCGCCCCGTTCCCCGTCAGGCGGGGGCCACCCGCAGCGACGCGCCGACCGCCCTGATCGTCCGGGTCCGCGACGCACCGCCCGAGCCGACCGCGCCCTGGCGGCCCACCGAGGCCGACCAGCCGGCGCCGCCGGAACCCCTTGACGCGCCCTGGCTGCGGCACCTGGCCCGGCTGCTGCCGATGGCCGTCGTCGGCGTCCTCGGCGCGATCGGGCTGAACCGGCCCGGCCTGTGGGAGGACGAGCTGGCCACCTGGGGCATGGTCACCGTCGGGTTCGACGACTTCGTGGCGGTGCTGCGCAACGTCGACGCCTCGATCGGCCCGTACTACCTGCTGATGCGGGGGTGGGTGGCGCTGGCCGGCAGCTCCGACGTCGCGCTGCGAATGCCCTCGCTGCTGGCCATGGCGGCGGCGGCCGGCCTGGTCGCAGCGATCGGCCTGCGGGTCGGTGGGCTGCGGGTCGGGCTGGTCGCCGGGGTGCTGTTCGCGGTGCTGCCGACCACCTCCCGGTACGCCCAGGAGGCCCGGCCGTACGCGTTCGCGGTGTGCGCCGCCGCGCTGGCCACCCTGCTGCTGATCCGGCTGCTGGAACGCCCCCGGTTCGTCCGCTACCTGGGTTACGCCGCAGTGGTGGCGCTGCTCGGGCTGATGCACCTGGTCGGGTTGCTGCTGCTCGCCGCGCACGCGCTGATCGCCTGGCGGGCGGCCGAGCGTCGGCGTACCTTCTTCGGCTGGCTCGGCGCGGCGGTGGCCGGCGTGCTGCCCGTCCTGCCGGTGCTCTGGCTGGGTCGTCAACAGACCGGTACGCAGATCAACTGGATTCCGCCGGTCACCCTGGACCGGTTGGTCGACACTCCGGAGGCGCTGTTCGGCGGGCCGCTGCTCGCCGGGGCGGTGCTCGCCCTGGCCTTCCTCGGCATGTCGATGCGCGAGCGAGCGGCGGTGGCCACCGCCTGGCTGGTGCTGCCCACCCTCGGCCTGCTGGTCGCCGCCCAGCTCACCCCGCTCTGGCTGCCGCGCTACCTGCTGTTCACGGTGCCGGCCTGGGCGCTTGTCGCCTCGCTGGCGCTGCGCCGCAGCTCGCTGCTGCGGGGCACCGCCGCGATGCTGGCGATCGGGCTGCTCGGCATCCCGACGCAGGTGGAGATCCGCAGCGTCACCGGCCACAGCCAGGGCACCAAGGACATCGCCGCGGTGCTGCGGGCACACGCCGTCCCCGGCGACATCCTGGTGTACGGCCCGTTCGACGCCGGCGACCAGCGCACCAGCCGGGACGCGGTGAACCGGTACGTCGACGAGAGCTGGCGGCCCCGGGACGTGCTGATGACCGTACCGGCCCGCCGGCAGGGCACCCTGGGCGCGCGGGAGTGCGCCGACCGGGACGTCCCGGTCTGCCTGGGTCGCCCGACGCGGGTGTGGATCGTCCGCAAGGGGGCGTTCGACGATCCGCTGCAGCGGATCGGACCGGCCAAGGAGGCCGCGCTCAAGCCGTACGCCGTCGAGCGCACCTGGCGGGTCCGGGGCTTCAGCATCGCCCTGCTGGTGCGCAGGCCGGCGGCGGCGAAGTGAGCACCCGGGCCGGCGCGGGCCGCACCGACGAGACGACGGAGTTCCACCGCCCGGTGCCGCCACCCCGCCCCACCCCGGCGGCACCGCAGCCCGCCCCGACCCCGACACCGAGGCGCGGGCCGAGAGCGATACCGCAGCCCGACCCGGCGCAGCAGACCGGGCCGGCACCGGCACGGCAGGGGCCGGCGGTGCCTCCGCAGCGGCCGGCGGCTCCGCAGCGCGGACCGGTGCCCCCGCCGTGGCCGGGACGGGTGGGTGCACCGGGCCGACCGACGTCGGTCCCGGCCCCCCGCGAGCCGAGGGCGGTGCCGACGCCACGGGCACCGGCGACGGTGCCGACGCCACGGGAGGGGACGGCGCGGCAGGTGGTGACACCGGCGACGCCGGGCCGCCCGGCGACCGTCGACCCGTCGCTGCCGCTGCCACCGGACGACGACGAGAAGGCCGCCTACCGTCGCCGCCGGCTGCCGGTGTTGATGATCGCCTCGTTCGTCAGCTTCACCGGGCTGCTCACCAGCCAGTTGCTCTTCGTCCGGATAGCACCGTGGCTGCTCCTGCTGCTGCCGCTGTTCGGCTTCACCGTGCTCTACTACCTGATCTCGGTGGCGGTGAACATCGGCACGCCCGGGTTCGACCTGGACCGGCACCGTCGGCTGGTCCGCGACTTCCGGCCGCCCGTCCACCCGTCGGTCGACGTGTTCCTGCCGGTGTGCGGCGAGGCGACCGAGGTGCTCCGCAACACCTGGGAGCACGTCAGCCGGATGGTCGACCACTACCCGGGCCGGGTGCACGTCTACGTGCTCGACGACTCGGCGACCGACGAGCGGGAGGCGATGGCGCTCGCCTTCGGCTTCGTCTACCAGCGCCGCCCCAACCGGGGCTGGTACAAGAAGGCCGGCAACATGCGGTACGCGTACCAGCGCACGCTGGGCGAACACATCCTGGTGCTGGACGCCGACTTCACCCCCCGGCACGACATGCTCGACGAGATGGTTCCCTATCTGGCCGCCGAGCCGGATCTCGGCATCGTGCAGTCCCCGCAGTACTTCCGGGTGCACTCCGGCCAGGGCTGGCTGGAGCGTGGGGCCGGGGCGGTGCAGGAGCTGTTCTACCGGATGGTGCAGGTGTCCCGGCAGCACCACGAGGCGGCCATCTGCGTCGGCAGCTGTGCGCTCTACCGGCGCGAGGCGCTCGACGCGATCGGCGGCTCCACCCTGATCGAGCACTCGGAGGACGTACACACCGGGTTCGACATGCGGCGGCGCGGCTGGCGGCTGCGGTACCTGCCGGTGCCGCTGGCGACCGGCCTGTGCCCGGCGGACGTCAGCTCGTTCTTCACCCAGCAGTACCGCTGGTGCGCCGGCTCGATGAGCCTGCTCGGCTCGACGAAGTTCTGGAACACCCGGATGCGGTTACGCACCCGGCTGTCGTACCTCTCCGGGTTCTGCTACTACCTGCACACGGCGCTGTTCACCTTCGTCGGGCCGCTGGTGCCGATCGTGCTGCTGGCCTGGTTCCCGCAGTCGGTGGTCCCGGCGAACTACCTGTGGATCGTGCCCAGCCTGGTCTACAACCTGGTGGTCTTCCCGCTGTGGCACCGGTGCGCCTACCGGGTGGAGGCGTGGACCGTCAAGATGGTCTACGGCTGGTCGCACGCCTTCGCGATCTGGGACCTGCTGCGCGGGCAGAGCATGGGCTGGCAACCCACCGGCGGCACGGGGCGGAAGAACAGGACGGGTCGACTGTGGTGGGGGATGGCCGTCTGCACGGCGGGCAGCGGAGCACTGTGGACCGGCCTGGCGGCCCACCGGATGATCACCGACGACCTGCTGACCTTCTCGCCCGCCTTCCTCGGTGGCACGTTCTACCTGGCCGTCGCGTTGCAGGCGCTGCTGGTGAAGCCGGCGAGGGACATCCGGCCGGAGCGTTCCCGGTGACCTCCCGCCAGCTGTTCACCATCGTGACGATGTTCGTCGTCGGGGTGTTCGGCTATGCCGCGCTCGCGCCCAGCCCGGCCAGCCGCCCGGCCCGGCTGGCCACCGGCCCCAGCGCCTCGGCCTCGCCCACCGGCCCACCCCCGGCCTACGACGTCCGCCCGTTGGCACAGCCGCAGGGCCGCTACCTCGGGGTGGCGCTGAGCGGTGCGCCGCAGGACATGAGCCGGGTCGACCGGTTCGCCGACCTGGTCGGCAGGAAACCCAACATCATCACCATCTACGAGAGCTTCGACGACGAGTTCGCCGCCGCCGAGGTCCGCCGCGTCCACCGGTACGGCGCACTGCCGATCGTCCGCTGGGAACCGTTCAAGGCGAAGCTGAAGGACATCGCCGCCGGACGGCACGACCCATACCTGGTGGAGTTCGCCGTCGCGGTACGCCGGCTCAACCTGCCGGTCGCGCTCACCATCGCCCACGAGATGAACGGCCACTGGTACTCGTGGGGTGCGCACGACAACACCGCCAAGGACTTCGTCGCCGCCTGGCGGCACATCCACGCCGTCTTCGCCCGCGCCGACGCGACGAACGTGATCTGGGCCTGGACCCCGAACGTGGTCAACCCGGTCCCGTCGGTGAAGCTCGCCCCGCTGTATCCGGGCGACGCGTACGTGGACTGGGTAGGCATCGACGGGTACTTCACCCGACGCGGCGAGCAGACCTTCGACGCCCTGTTCGCCCCCACCATCAAGCAGGTCCGCAAGTTCACCACCCGACCACTGCTGATCGTGGAGACCGGCGCCGAACCGGGTGCGATGCGCCGCCGCGCGGTCGACGAGCTCTTCACCGCCATGCGGAAACGACCCGACCTGCTCGGGTTCGTCTACTTCAACCAGAAGGGCTCCGGCGACTGGGTGATCGACTCGGACCGGCCGGCACTCGCCGCGTACCGGGCCGGCGCGGCGGCCGACCCCCGGATCGGCTTCCGGGTGAACTGATTGACGGTCCGCGTCCGACCGGGCCGACCCGACGTCCAGCGACCGGCCGGCCGAGCCGACCCCGGGCCGCTGCGGCGGGTTCCTATGATGGGTGCGGTCCGCCGTGGACGGGCCACGGGTCGAGGCGTCTGGGGGGCAGCCGGAGATGACCGGAGCACCACGACCGGCGCGTGACGCACTCCGGCCGGACGATCCCGACACACGCCTGCACCTGGCTCCCCGCCGACGCCCCGGCCGGATCGGCGAGCTGCACATCCTGCAGCTACTGCTGTTGGAGGCGGTGCTGCTCGGCGTCCTCGCCAGTGGACTGTTCGGGATGCCGGTGCTGATCGTCGCCGCGCTGTGCGGCGTACTCCTGCTGACTGTGGTGTTCCTGCGCTCGCGGGGCCGCTGGTGGCTGGAGAAGCTGGTGCTGGCCCGGCACCAGCGGCGACGGGCCGGCACGGCGGTGCCGATCGCCGCCGATCCGGGGCTGGACGCCCTGCAACGACTCGCCCCGGGCCTCTCGGTGGGCACCGTGGCGATGGCCGACGGGGCCCGGATCGGGGTGGCCCGCGACGACGCCGGCTGGTTCGCGGTGGCCGCGGTCGGTGGCGCCGGGCCGACCGGCGACGCCCCCGCCGGTCTGCCGCTGGACGTGCTGGCCACCGCGCTGGCCGAGTCCGGCCAGCCGGGCACCGTGCTCCAGGTGGTTACCGGCACCGTCCCGGCCGGCGGGCCGGGCGACGACCCGACCACCCCGGCCCGGGAGTCCTACCGGCAGTTGCTGGCCAGCCTCGGTGGCACGCCGGTTCCGGCCGGGCGGGCGACCTGGGTGGCGGTCCGGCTGGACGCCCGCGCGCTGGCCGAGGCGATCGACGACTACGCGGTCGACCTGGGGATCGCCCCCTCGGTGGTGGCCGCACTGGCCCGCCAGGTCGGCAGGTCGCTGCGCCGGTGCGGGGTCACGCACCGGCTGTTGGACGCCCACGAACTGCTCGCCGCCGTCTGCCGGTCCTGTGGCTTCACCCCGGGCGTCCCGGTCGACGCGACGCCCGTGCGCGAGGAGTGGTCGGCGTGGCACTGCGGCCCGCTCGCGCACCGGTCGTTCTGGATCCGCCGCTGGCCGCCGGTCGACCGGGCGGGGGCCATGCTCGGCTGGCTGGAGACCCTGCCGGCATCGCTGGTGACGGTGTCGTTGACGGTGGCCTCGAACGGGCCGGGCGAGGATCTCGACCTGCGCGGACTGGTCCGGGTCACCGGGCCTGCGGAACTGCTGCCGCAGCTGTGCGGGCCAGCGGTCGACGGGGTACGACAGGCGGGCGGGGAGCTCTTCCCGCTCGACGGCGAACACGGCCCGGCGGTGTACGCGTCGGCGCCGACCGGGGGTGGCGCGGGATGACCGGACCGGGTGACGAACGGCGTACGGCAGTGCCGCTACCGGTCGCCTCGGCCGCCGTACCACCGCCGGTCGCTGTGCCGTCGGTCACCGCACCGTCGGTCACCGCGCCGCCATCCACCGCGCCGCCGGTCGGTGCGGACGCGCCGGTGCGGGGTGCGCCCGGCGTCCGGACCGACACCGACGCGGCCGGCACCGCCGCCGCGACCGTGCTGGCCACCGCCGACCCGCTGACCCGGGCCCTCGCCAGTCCGCTGGCCGCCCCGGAGAGCCACCCGCCCGCTCCGCCGGGGCCACCGCCGGCCCGCAGCCTCGGGGCCAGGGACGTCCCCGGTCGTGGTGGGCCGTCCGGTCGGCTGCCCCGGCTGCGGATCGGCACCCACGCGGTCTCCCCGGCGGCTCTCGCCCGGCTCAGCCCCACCCCGCTCCCGGCCGGTCTGGTGCTCGGTGCGGACCGCCGCCGGGCGGCGGTGACGATCCGGCTGTTCCGCCCGGAACCGACCCGGGTCACCCTGGTCGGCGGGGTGTGGGCGGGTCAGCTCGTCGCCTTCCGGGCGCTGGCGCTGGGTGCCCGGGTCGTCGTGCTCACCGCCGACCCGGCGAGCTGGTCCGGGCTCGGTCCGGCGGCGCTCGGCCCGGCCACCGACCGGGTCGAGGTACGCGCCGACGGTCGCCCGGTGCCCACCACCGGCACTGCGCAGCGGCCCACCCTGATCGTGCGTGACCTACCGCCCGGCGTGACCAGCCCGGCCGCGCCCGGATCAGCCGCGCCCGGGGCGGCGCTCCACGGCCCGGCCGCGTTCGGGGCGGCGGCCCCCGGGTCGTGGCAGGCCGAGCTGACCGTGCTGCGGCGACTCGACCCCGGCACCGCGCCCGCCCTGCGCGACAGCGACCTCTGCGTGCTGCAACGGCTCTCCGCCGACGAGTCGGCGTCCGTGCAGCACGCACTGCGGCTGCCCCCGGACAGCGCCCGGTTCCTCCAGGTGATGGCCGACGACATGCTGAGCCTGGTCGGTGGCGGCACGGACCGGCACCTGTGGATCAGCCAGACGTCGGTCGAGCAGCGCCTGCTGGGCGCACCCCGCCGCTGACGAGCAGCCCCGCCAGGCGCTTCTTCCTGCTGTTCTCGCGGACGATCCAGGCCACGTCGTTGTCGTCGGCGGCGGCCAGCGCCCGGAACGGCGGCAGGCCGGCAGTCGGATCGGCCGCCACCGCGACACTCCAGCAGTAGCCCAGCGCCTGACGCAACGCCCGGACGTCGTCGTCGCGACGCCGGCCGGCCGGCAGGGCGGCCAGCCCCGCCGTCGCCCGTTCGCACAGTGCGACGGCGCGGGCGGCGGCCTCCGGGACGGCCAGCAGGCGTGGTTCGCACACGGCCGCGACGGCTGCCCGCCGGACCAACGGGTGCGGGTCCCCGACCCAGGCCGTGCCGAGGTCGAGCAGACGCGGCAGGTCGGCGTCGCCGAGACGCTGCAACGCCAGGGCCACCGCCTCGCGTACCCGCCAGCGGGTGTCGGTCGCGTGGTCGTGCAGGCGTGCCTCGACGCGTGGGCGGGTCCGCCCGCCGGCGGCCAGCAGCCGGCCGAGACCGAGCACCCCGCAGAACACCAGATACTCGTCGTCGGTGGCGATCAGCCGATCGAACGAGGCGGGCTCGCCCTCATCGGCGACGGCCTGGGCAAGCTCAAGATTGGCCCGTGGCCCGGGCAGCCCCGAGTGCTCCCGTAGGAACGCCGGCCAGCGCGCGGGATCGGACCCCCGCAACTCGGCCCGGTACTGGTCACGCCGGTTCACCATCGCAGCGTAACCCGGGTGACGCCCACGGCGGGCCGCCCGGCCACCCCCGGTCGCCGCCGCACTAGCGCAGCGACCGGAAGGCGGTGCGTAGCTCCTCGGAGAACACCTTCGGCTGTTCCCAGGCCGCGAAGTGCCCACCCTTGTCGAGCTTGTTGAAGTAGATCAGGTGGGGGTACGCCTGCTCGGCCCAGCTCTGCGGAGCCTCGTAGAGCTCGTCGGGAAAGACGCTCACCGCGACGGGCACGGACACGCCCTTGGCCGCGAAGAAGGACAGCTTGTTCTCGGCGTAGAGCCGGGCTGCGGAGATCGCCGTGTTCGTCAGCCAGTAGAGCGAGATGTTGTCCAGCACGTCGTCGCGGGTCAGGCCCTCGGTGGCGCCCTGGAACACCCGCGAGATCAGCTCCAGGCTGCGCGCGTCGTGGTCGAGCAGGAAGGACGCCAGGCCGACCGGGGAATCCGCCAGGCCGGTCAGCGTCTGCGGGCGGGTCGCCATCATCAGGGCGTACGCGACGTGCTTCCAGACGTAGTCCAGCTCGGTGGCCGCCCGCATCTCGTCGTCGGACAGCCCCGACGGCAGCGAGCCCAGGGCGTTGTTCGCCCCGGTCGTGTCGCCCTGGAACAGCATGTCGATCTCGGGCGGCACCGCGCCCGGCATGTTGGTGTGGATGCCGAGCAGCTCAGGCGGCGCCTGCACACCCAACTGGTCCACGACGACCGCACCCCAGTCGCCGCCCTGCGCGACGAACCGGTGGTAGCCGAGTCGTTTCATCAGCTCGGTCCAGGCGGTGGCGATCCTCTCCGGGTTCCAGCCCGACCCGGTCGGCTTGCCGGAGAAGCCGTGCCCCGGCAGCGACGGGATCACCAGGTGGAAGGCGTCCGACGCGCTCGCGCCGTGCGCGGTGGGGTCGGTCAGCGGCTCGATGATCTTCAGCTGTTCGATCACCGACCCGGGCCAGCCGTGCGTGACGATGAGCGGCAGCGCGTCCTCGTGCGTCGACCGGACGTGGATGAAGTGGATGTCCACCCCGTCGATGGTCGTCACGAACTGTGGCAGGGCGTTCAGCCGCGCCTCGATCCTGCGCCAGTCGTAGTCCCGCTCCCAGTAGCGGGCGACGGCCTGGATCGTCGCGAGCGGCACGCCCTGCGACTGGTCGTCGACGGTCTCCTTCTCCGGCCACCGGGTCGCCGCGATACGTCGGCGCAGGTCGTCGAGGTCCGCCTCGGGGATGTCCACCGAGAACGGCCGGATCTCCGTGGTGCCGGGTCGCGTCCTGGTCCTGACCGCCATGCGCGCTTCCTCTCGGTCTGAGTTCACGCCTCACGGAGGGTGAATCATGAGGTGAGGGGACTGCCGAGTGGTGTGCCAGGTCGACATGGCACGCCGCCGTCACATCTCGCAGCCTAGAACGCCACGGCCGGCGCCCGTGGCGATACGCCTTCGACAGGCGGTGATCACCTCGACCTTGATTCGGCCGGTGGCTCCGAGCAACTGTGGTCGCTCGTCGAGCCGCGCGTTGACCACTCGTGGTGCTGGGATCCGATTCAGAGACAGCCAACTGCTGTTGCAGCAATCAGTGGGGTGGCACCTGGGGAAGTTGGACCAGTTGGGCGCCGTGGCGGCGGGTGAACAGCCAGCCCCGGCCGGCGGGCAGCCGCTGCGGCTTGATGGTGCCGAACAGCGCGCCCTCCTCGCGCGGCCCGGACATCATGATGCCCGGCGAGGCCAGCTCCCTGATCCGGCCGATCACCGGGTCGAACATGGCCCGACCGGCACCGCCGATCCGCCGGGTCAGCACCAGGTGCAGACCGATGTCGCGGGCCTGCGGCAGGAACTCCAGCAGCGACGCCAGCGGGTTGACCGCCGCCCCGGCCACCAGGTCGTAGTCGTCGACCAGCAGGTAGAGTTCCGGACCCTTCCACCAGCTGCGGTCGCGCAGTTGCTCGGCGGTGACGTCCCGCCCCGGCAACCGCTCGCCCATCACCGTCGCCACCTGCTTGACCAGGTCGGCGGTGACCTGCGGGGAGGTGCCGTAGCCGATCAGGTGCTCGGACTCCACCGCGCCGAGCAGGCTGCGCCGGAAGTCGACCAGAATGATCCGGGCCTGCGCCGGATCGTTGCCCTCGACGATGCGGCGGGCCAGCCCGCGCAGGAAGGTGCTCTTGCCGCACTCGACGTCGCCGAAGAGCAGCAGGTGCGGCTCGGCGGTGAAGTCGAGGCGTACCGGCTGGAGGTCGGTCTCGGCGATGCCGATCGGGATCACGCCGCCCTGCGCGGCGGGCAACGCCTCGTAGGGCAGCTCGGCGGGGAGCAGCCGGACGGCCGGGGCACCCGCCCACGTCCAGTGCTGCTGCACCCGCTTTACCAGGTCGGCCAGCGCGTCCGGCAGGTCGTCCACCACCGGCCGGCCGTCGAGGCGGGGCAGGCCGGCGAGGAAGTGCAGGCCGTCCGGGGTCAGCCCGTGGCCGTGCTGCTCCGGCACGTTCGCCGCGGCGCGCCGGTTGATCACCGAGTCGGCCGGCTCGCCGAGGCGCAGCTCCACCTTGGCACCGAACATGTCCCGCACCGCGGGCCGGACGTCCATCCACCTGTTGGTCGCGGCCAGGATGTGGATGCCGTACCCGAGACCCCGGTTGGCCAGCTCGGTGACCAGGGGTTCCAGGTCCTCGAACTCGGCCCGCAGCGCCGCCCAGCCGTCCACCACCAGGAACACGTCGCCGAACGGGTCCTCCCGGAAGCGACCCTCCCGGCGGGCCCGACGGTAGGCCGCCGCGCCCTCCACCGAGTGCGTGGTGAACACCGCGTCCCGGGCCTGCATCAACCCGTGCAGCTCGGCGATGGTCCGCCGGACCTTGTCCACCTCCCGCCGGCTGGCCACCCCGCCGACGTGTGGCAGACCGCCGAGCGCGGCCAGCGTGCCGCCGCCGAAGTCGAGGCAGTAGAACTGCGCCTCGCGCGGGGTGTTGCCCAGCGCCAGGCTGGTGACCAGGGTGCGCAGCAGGTTGCTCTTGCCGGTCTGCGGGGCACCCACCACCAGCACGTTGCCGGCCGCCCCGGCCAGGTCCAGCCAGAGCGGGTCACGGCGCTGCTCCAACGGCTTGTCCACGATGCCGGCCACACCGTGCAACGCGCCGTGCCGGTCCTCGGCGGCGATCGTCAGGCCGCGCAGCGGGGACACCAGCACCGGCGGCAGCAGCGCGTCGAGGGTGGGCGGCTCCTCCAGCGGCGGCAACCAGACCTGGTGGGCCGCCGGCCCGCGCCCCTCCATCCGGGCCACCAACACGTCGAGCAGGCTCTCCCCGACGTGTTCGTCCACCGGGGCCGGCACCTGCTCGTCCGGTTCGTCGTCGGTGGCGAGCGGGGCGTAGTCGGTGGTGTAGTCGCGTACCGGGTCGATCAGCCGGCCGCCGACGGTGGGCACCCCACCATGCTGCCGGACCGCCCCCGAGACGTACGCGGCCTTGAACCGGATCAGGCCCTCGGTGCCGGCCTTCAGGTAGCCGTGCCCCGGCGAGCGGGGCAACTCGTAGGCGTCGGCCACCCCGAGCACCGCGCGGGACTCCATCGAGGAGAACGTCCGCAACCCCAGCCGGTACGACAGGTGCGTCTCCAGGCCGCGCAGCCGCCCCTCCTCCAACCGCTGCGAGGCCAGCAGCAGGTGCATGCCCAACGACCGGCCCACCCGGCCGATCTGCACGAACATGTCGATGAAATCCGGTCGGGCGCTGAGCAGTTCGCTGAACTCGTCCACCACGATCAGCAGGCTGGGCAGCGGGGCCAGCGGCACCCCGGCCGCGCGGGCCCGCTCGTAGTCGCGCTGCGAGGCGTAGTTGCCGGCCCGGCGCAGCAGCTCCTGCCGGCGGGTGATCTCGCCCTGGATCGCGCCGAGCATCCGGTCGACCAGGAACAACTCGTCGGCCAGGTTGGTGATCACGGCGCTGGTGTGCGGCAGCCGGTCCAACGCGGCGAAGGTGGCACCGCCCTTGAAGTCGACGAGCACCAGGTTGAGGATCTCGGGGCTGTGCGTGACGGCCAGCGCCAGCACCAGCGTGCGCAGCAGTTCGCTCTTGCCGGAGCCGGTCGCCCCGACCAGCAGCCCGTGCGGGCCCATCCCCTCCTGGGCGGACTCCTTGAGATCCAGCTCGATCGGCCGGCCGCTCTCGTTGACCCCGATCGGCACCCGCAGCCGGCTGCGGTTGGGCCGGCTGCCCCAGGCGTCGGCCAGGTCCAGCTCGTACGGGTCGCCGAGGCCGAGCAGGTCGGCCAGCCCCAGGTCGGTGGTGACGGCCGGTTGGTCGGCGTACGACGCGGCCGACAGTCGCAGCGGCGACAGCTCCCGCGCCAGCACCTCGGCCCGTGCCGGGTCGAGCGTGTCGGCCCGGCCGACCCGGGTGGTGCCGTCCATCGTGGTGCCCGAGATGGCGTCGTCCTCGGCGATGTCGAGCACCACGGAACTCTCGTCGAGCAGACGTGGGGGGCGACCGGTGAGGTCCAGCAGGGTCACCCCGGCGACCCCGCCCTCGGTCATCAGGTGGTCGGAGCCGGCGACCTGCCCGCCGTCGACCACCACCAGCACGTACGGCGTGACCGTCGCCGTCGGGTCGAAGCGCGGCCGGTCGGCCAGCACGTCGACGAGCATCGCCTCCAGCGCCACCACGGTCGGGGCGAACAGCCGGATCGGCCCGACGGCGTCGAGTTTCGTCGGGTGCTGGGCGTGCGGGAGCCACTTGACCCACTCCCAGCAGGCCCGGCGCTCCGCACTGACGCAGAGCGCGACCAGCAGGTCGTCGGGGGCGTGGAAGGTGGTCAGCTGGGCCACCACGGCCCGGACCAAGCCCCGGACGGCGTCGTCGGCGCCCCGCAGGTGGACGTGGGAGAAGTCGCGCAACGCGATCGCCACCGGCAGGTCGGGCACCACCGAGTAGGTGGCGACGAACCGGCGCAGCGCCACGGCGCAGAGCGGCTCCAACTCGTCCACCGGGCGGGTCTGCGGCGGGATCAGCGGGGTGGCGACCTCCTGCGGGCCGAGCCCGATGCGGACCACGCTGAAGTCGGCGTCGCCCCGGCGGCGCTCCCAGAGCCGGCCACTGGTCACCGTGGACCAGAGCGAGTCCGGGTCGGGGTGGCGGTAGTGGACGGCCTCCCGCTGCTGGCGGACCGTGGCGCGGACCTGGGCCCGGAGCTGCGCGAGGCGGCGCAGGTACTGACGGCGCGACTCGATCATCTCGCGCTTGCCCGGCCCGGACTGGTTGACCACCATCACCGCGATCATGCCGAGGATGGAGACGCCGTACATGCCACCGACCACATAGGTCATCACACCGCCGCGCTGCATGCCCATCATCAGGCCCATCGCCGCGGCACCGGCCGCCATCGGCAGGATCATCAGCATCCGGGTCCAGCCTCGACCGCCGGCCGCCGGCACCTCCGGCGGCGGGTCGAGGAGCACCTCCCCGGACGGCAGCGGGGGCGCCGGCCGACGGGGTGGACGCTTGACGACCACCAACGACGACATCTCCCCCGTACCTCCCACCACGTTGGTCTTCGGCGGCCCACTCTATCGACAGGTCGCCCCTGGCAGGGACCACCGTCCGCCCCCGGACGGCCACCCGACGGGCGGCGCGGCCGTGCTACCTTGACCGCCGCGGAGAGCCCAGGAGGCGACCGCGCGGACGCATGGCACACGGGGAGGTGACCAGCGTGACGGCCCCGGGCGGTCTCAGTCTGGCCAGGGTGACGATCGCCGCTCCCCAGCGGCGGATGGACGTGGCGCTGCCCAACGGCATGCTCGTCGGGGAGCTGCTGCCCCACCTGCTCCGGCACGCCGGGGAGGATCTCGGCGACGTCGGCGAGCAGCAGGGCGGCTGGGTGCTCCGACGGGCCACCGGCACCCTGCTCGAAGCCACCCGCAGCCTCGCCCTACAGGGCGTCCGCGACGGCGAACTGCTGCACCTCACGCCGGGCCGTGACGAATGGCCCGAGCTGGCGTACGACGACGTGGTCGAGGTGATCGCCAGCGGCGCGCGCCGGACCGGTCGATCGTGGAGCAACGACGCCACCCGACGGGCCGGGTTGACGGTGACCGCCGCGCTGCTCGGGTTCGGGCTGGTCGCGCTGCTCGCGGTCGGCTCGCCGTGGCGTACCCCGGGCCTGCTGGCACTGGGGATCGCGGCGCTGCTGGCGATCGCCGGGCCGGTGCTGTCCCGGGCCGTGCCCGACGCCACCGCCGGGGCCGTGGTCGCCGCCGCCGGCCTGCCCTACGCCCTGCTCGGCGGGGCGCTGCTCGCCGCCCCGGACGGCGCGCGGATCGTCGACCTGGGGGCACCGAGCCTGCTGCTCGGCTCGGCCCTCCTGCTGGTCTTCGGCATCATCGGGTACGCGGCGGTGGGTGGGGTGCAGCGGCTGTTCATGGCCGGGTCGGCCGCCGGTCTCACCGGCGTGCTGGCCGCCCTGCTCTGCTACGGCGGGGTGTCCCCCGCCGGTGCGGCGGCGGCGACGCTGACCACCGTGATCGGCCTGCTGCCCGGCTATCCGCTGATCGCCGGTTGGCTGGGCAGGCTGCCGGTTCCGGAGCTGCCCGACCGGCCGGAGGAGATCCTCAGGGACCGGCCGGTGCCCGAGCGGGCGAGGGTCTTCGTGACAGTGGCGCGGGCCACCGAGTTGCTCACCGGCATGCTGCTGTCCGCGTCGGTCTGCGGCGCGCTGGCCATCGCCTTCCTCCTGACCGAGGACCGCACCCCGGCCGGCGTGCTGCTGGCGCTCTGCGGTGCAGGGGCGCTGCTGCTGCGCGGGCGGCTGTTCCCCACCGCCGCCCAGCGGGTGCCGCTGCTGGTCAGCGGCCTGGTGGGGCTGTCGTCGCTGGCCGTCGCGGCGTTACTGGCCACCGCACCGGGCGGCGGACGGATGCTGGTCGGGCTCGGTGTGGTCACCGCGGCGGCGCTGACGCTGGTCGCCGGCCTCCTCTTCAGCCGCCGCCGGCCGTCGCCCTACCTGGGCCGGGCCGCCGACATCACCGACGTGGTCGCCATCATGGCGTTGATCCCGCTGGCCTGCGCGGTCATCGGCCTGTTCGGGGCGATCCGGGAAATGTTCGCCTCGATCGGCGGGTGACGCGACCATGACGACCCGGCGGGACCAGCTCCAGTCGTACCAGTTCATGACCCAGCGGGTGATGTCCGCGTTCGTGATGCGCGAGACCGACCCGCAGCAGTCGCCGCTGCGCCGGGGCATCGGCGCGCTCTTCGGCGGCCTGATGGTGGCCGTCCTCGTCGCCGCCGGGGTGGGCATCTACGGGCTGCTCACCAAGGTCGGCGGGGACGGCTGGCGCAAGCCCGGCTCGGTGGTGGTCGAGAAGGAGAGCGGCGCCAGCTACGTCTACCTGGACGGTCGGCTGCACCCGACGCTCAACTACACCTCCGCGCTGCTGGCCGCCGGCCGCCCCGGCACCCCTGTGGTACGCGTCTCCGCCAGCACCCTCAGCGCGGTGCCGCGCGGGGTGACGATGGGCATCCCCAACGCTCCCGCCTCGCTGCCGGCGGCGAACCGACGCGCCGGTCTGCCGTGGACGGTCTGCTCCACCCCGGCCGTCGACGACACCGGACGCACCGTCGACACGGTGACCCTGGCGCTGGCCACCCGACCGGCCGGCGGCCGGGACGTCGGCGACGACGGGCTGCTCGTCAAGGACGCCACACTGGGCATGAACTACCTGGTCTGGCACGGTCGGCGGCACCTGGTGCAGGGTTCCCGGGTGGTCGTCCCCGCCCTGTTCGGGGCGGTCACCCCGGCACCCGTCGGCACCGCCTGGCTGAACGCGCTGCCGGCCGGGGTGGACCTCGCCGCCCTGCCCGTCGCCGACCGGGGCGGGAAGTCCCGCGAGGTGCCGGGCCGACGCAACGGTGACGTGCTGGTCGTCCAGACCGCCTCCGGACCGCAGCACTACCTGGTGCTCGCCGACGGGGTCACCCCGATCACCCCGGTGCAGCAGGCCATCCAGATCGGCCAGTCGGGGTGGCAGCCGGTGACGGTCGCCGTCTCCGACGTGACGTCGCTGCCCAGGAGCCAACGGGTTCCCCGCCCACCGGACCGGGGTCAGCCGCCCGCCACCCCGCCGAAGCTTGTCGGCCGGGAGCCGGGCCAGCAGATCTGCGCCGCCACCGCCGATGCCGGCACCCCACCGGAGCTGACCGTCGGTGGCACCCTGCCCGGCGCGGACCGGGCCGCGCCGACCGGCTCCGTCTCACCGGACGGCATCCCGCTCGCCGACCGGATCGCCGCCCCCGCCGGCCGGGTCACCGTGTTGCAACTGCTCGGCAGCCCCGGCGCGTACAGCATCGTCACCGACCTGGGCATCCGGTATCCGGTGCCGTCCGCCGACGCGTTGCGCCTGCTCGGCTACCCGGTGGACGCGGCATTGGCGGTCCCGCCGAGCCTGACCATGCTCATCCCGAGCGGCCCGACCCTGGACCCCCGGGTCGCTGTCCGCCCGGCACCGATCACCACCGGCGGCTGACCACCCCGTCCCGCCCCACCGCTGCCGGTCCGCTCGACCCGTCCCACCGACCCGGCGGTGCCGACCGGTCCGGCCGGACGTCGGGTCAGCGGCCGGGGCCGGGCGTGGGTTCGTCGAAGAGCTGCACCGGGGGGCCCGGTTCGGTCGGCTCCACCGACCGGGCGGGTGCCGGCGCGACGGCCGCCCGCCACCGGCGACGCCGCACCCTCGGCAGGGTCACCGCGACGACACAGACCACGAGTACGGTGCCGAGGGCGAGCACCGAGCCGGCCAGCGCGATCCGCCGGCTCTCCCGTACCGCCGGATCGGGCCGGTCGACGGCCGGCCGGAACCGGGGCGGCGGGACCGGTCGGGCCTGCGGCAGCAGCTGGTCGTTGACCGCCCCGTACGGGTTGACCGTGCCGTGTCCGTACTCGGCGTGGTCCGCGCCGGGGACCGCCGTCACGGTCAGCAGCCGGACCAGTTCGCTGCGCGGTGTACCGGCCCGTTTGGCGAGAGTGAGCGCGACCGTACCGGCGACGAGCCCGCACGCCAGGGCGGTGCCGTCGGCGGCCTCGACCAGCCCGCCACCGCGCTGGGTGGTGGTGACGGCGACGCCAGGCGCGACCAGGTCCAGGTAAGGCCCGTACTGCGACTTCGACCAGCGCCGCCCGTCCGGGCCGATCGCCCCGACGGCGAGCACCTCCGGGTAGCCGGCCGGATAGGAGACCGGGTTGCCGTCACCGGCCCGGTCACCGCTGGCGGCCACCACCAGCACGCCCCGGTCGACGGCCCGCCGGACCGAGGCCCGCAACGTCCCGGTGTCCCGGTCGGCGGCGACGGTGACCGCGACCACCCGGGCACCCCGGTCGACCGCCCAGTCGATGCCCCGGGCGAGCGCACCCGGGTCGGCCGGGGTGTCACCGAACGCCCGGTCGTCGACCACCCGTACGGGCAGCACCCGGGCGCTCGGCGCGAGCCCCGCGAACGGGGACGGGCCGGTCTGCCGGGCGACGATCAGCCCGGCCACCCGGGTGCCCTGACCTGTGCAGTCGGTGTCGGCGCGGCCGTTGCCCCGGACCGCGTCGAAGCCGGTCTCGACCCGGCCCCGCAACTGGGGATGGTCACCGTCCACCCCGGAACCGAGCACCGCGACGGTGACCCCCGACCCCTGGGTGAACGGCCACACCTGTTCCGGGGCGAGCACCTGCTGGGCCCAGGACGGCGCGGTGACCCGTCCACCGGGCGGCGCGCAGTCGGGCGCCGCCGTCGCGGGCGACACCGGCCCGAGCAGGACGGTGGCGGCGAGCGCGACCACGACCCCACCGGTCGTCATCCGGCCCCGCACCTCCGTGGTCCGCGACCGCTGCCGGTCCGACCCGTACCCCGTCATGTGCTCCTCCGGCCTCATGCTGCCCGCCGCCGGCGGGCTGCCGGCAGCGCCGACCCGGTCCGCTCGTCGTCGACCCGGACGACCCGGCCCCCGGCCACCGCCTCCACGGCCAGGTCGCGCAGCGACCCGGGTACCGCCCGCAGGGCGTGCCAGAACACGCCGAAGTTGTCGGCGCAGCGGTGCAGCAGCCGGCCGCAGATGTCGGTGGCGGTGTCGTCGTCCCGCGCCCGGGGGTCGTCGTCGTCCCAGTACCAGACCGAGCCCTCGTCGCCGCCGGCCACCCGCACGGCGAGCAGCCCGCCCTGCACGTGCCCGACGGCCAGCCAGTCGGTGGTGAGCCGGTCGGTGAACCAGGCGTTGGCGTGGCACAGGTCCTGCATCCAGTCGGCCCGGACCGCGCCGAACAGCGGCTGGTCGACCACGAACCCGAAGCGCGGGTGCACGGCCGGCCAGCCCGGCCACCCGCCGTTGGTGCGGGCCAGGAAGTCCCGGTAGCCGGCCGGTAGCCCGAAGCCGAGCCGCTGCTCGATGCGGGCCACAGCGTCCGGGGCGAGCCGTTCGGCGAAGCACAGCGGCGGCGGCTCGGCGGTGTCCACCGGCAGCCCGCGCCGCCGAGGGTCGGCGTCGCCGGTGCTCACCCCGCCCAGGTGCCGCAGCGCCGCATGCAGCTCCGCAGGGACCAGCGCGACCCGCCGGGTCCGCGCCAGGTGCGCCCAGGTCCAACCCGCCGGGGAACGCCCCGTCGCGTCCGGGTCGGCCGGGTCGGTCACGGCCAGGTTGGCGGTGAGGACGGCCAGCACCCGGGCGGCGTCCACCCCGATGCCCGGCGGCAGCGGCGGCAGCTCGACCACGGCCCGGGCGTACGGGGTCCAGTCGGGAAAGCCGTACGGGTCGACCGGCACGCCCTGGCGGTAGCGGACCCGCAGCATCGGCGCGACCGGGTGCACCACGCCGAAGGCGTACCGGGCCCCGGGGATCAACCCGGCCCCGCTCACCGGGCCCGCCCGTCCCGCCCGACCCCGGTATCCCGGCCGTCGGTAGTCGGGTGGCCGGTGGTGGCCGTCGGGCCGGTGGTGGCCGTCGGGCCGGTGGTGGCCGTCGGGCCGGTGGTGGCCGTCGGGCCGGTGGTGGCCTCGTCGGGGGCCGGCCAGAGCAGGAGCTGCGGGACCTGCTCGGCGGGGAGGGTGATTCCAGCCGGCGAGTCCGGGTCGACGGCCAGCGCGTGCCCCCGCGGCCAGACCGTCAGCAGGGACACCAGCGTCGCCCACAGGCTCGGCGTGCCGTCCGGATAGGCGCGGGCCAGCCGCTCCGGGGAGGTGAACACCTCGACCGCCGGCGCCTCCGGCGGCCCCACCGACCGCCACGGGAAGTCCGGGTCGACCAGCCGGGCCGGGTCGTCCACCGGGCGGGCGGTGGGGAGCACCACCAGCGCGTCGAGCAGCGCGTCCAGGTACCCGGTGGAGTCGCCCCGCTCGGCCGCGTCACGCAACAGCTCGGCGGTGTCCGGCTCACCGGCCGGGGCGGCGGCGGCCCGGCCCATCGCGGCGGCGAACCCGGCGGCCGGGTCGTCCTCCCCGCCGATCGCCTCGGAGCGGGCGATCTCGTCGTCGGCAGCCGCCTCGGCCAGTTCGGTGAGCAGCTCCACCCCGGCGGGTACGGTCAGCTCGCCGTCCGCCGCCGCCCGCACCGCCGCCACCGGCAGGTACGCGTCCAGCGGGGTGCCCGGGTTCACCGCCAGCCGCCAGTCGGCGACCGGCCACCGCTCACACAGCTCGTCGTACCCGGTCACGGTGTACGCGTCGGCCACCCCGGCGACCCGGGGGGCCATCGTCGCCACCGAGGTGAAGACCGGCAGGAAGGGGCGTCCGAAGAGGTCCATGGTGACGAAGCGCTGACTGCCGCCGTCGCCGTCGTCGTCGCGTAGCTGCGGCAGGTACAGCTCGGCCCGGGTGAGGAGGCGGAAGAACTCCGTGCGGTCGTCGTCACGCACCGCACGCAGCAGCGCCCGCTCGATGTCGTTGGCCGGCTGCCACGACTCGTCCACGACGGGTCTCCTCCCTGCCCGGTGCCGGCCCTGAGCCTAACGATCCCATGCCGACGGACGGGACCCGTCGGCGACGCACGCTAGGCTGCGGGCCGGTCGCCGTCCGCCAACGTCCCCTGAGGAGGATCCATGCGACGCGCCGTCGCGATCACCGCGTTGGCCGCGACCCTGGCCGGCTGCTCCCCCGACACGTCCGCGCTGGAGTCGGAGCCGGAACCGGAGCCGGTGGAGCAGATCGTCTCGTTCACCGTCGAGGTGGTCGGCGGTGGGGGCGGGCCATTCGGCCTCTCGGTCACCTGGGGGCACACCGCGCTGGAGGGTCAGCGGGCCAAGAGCCCGACCTGGGCCTGGGCGCACATGGTGACCGTCAGCTACCCGGACGTCAAGGACGTGTGGGTGATGGCGGCACCGGAGGTCCGGCCCGGGGTCGACGAGTCGCTGGCATACCGCAACGGCGCTCCGCAGGTGCACTGCCGGATCCTCGTCAACGGCCGGACCGTCGCCAAACAGACAAGCGCCGCGCCCCAGTGCGACGCGAACCTGTCGGCCACCCCGCCGGCTGCGCCGACCGGCACCGTCGGCTGACCCGGCCCGAACGCGCCGGCTCAGTCGAGGCGACGCAGCGCCCCGGCGTACGCGGACCGCACCGCCGCCAGCCGGGCGACCCGGAACCGGCCCGGTTCACGCTGGTAGACCGAGCGGCCCAGCGCCGTCCAGACGGCGGTGAACGGCACCCGGGCACCACCGGGGGGCACGAACTTCACCACCTCGTCCAGCGCGGCGACGGCTGCCGTCAGCCGTACCCGGCAGCGTCGCCGGTCGCCCTCCGGCAGGCCCTCCGCCCCGGCCGGCACCCCCCGGGCGTGGTTCTCGGCCACCCACAGCCACTCCCCCGCGTCGATCAGCAGGGACGGCTCCGTACCGCCGTACCGGAAGCCCTGCTCGACCTCGACGGGCCCGGCGGGCAGCCGGAACAGGAACTCCCGGGTCGCGCCGCACCCCTCGCACGGGCCGGCGTACCGGCGGGCCAGCTCCCCGTCGGGCAGGGTGAGTACCGTCGAGGCGCGCGGGAAACGCCCCTGCCCGCAGCCGCACGGTTGCAGGTCCATGTAGAGGTGGGCCTCGTGGGTGGAGCGGGCGGCCAGCGGCGTCACGACGGGCTCCACGGCATGTGGTCCAGGTGGAAGTCCCGGACGACCTCGATGCGGCGGCGACGGAACCGCCCCGGCTCCCGTTGGTGGACCGTCCGCCCCCGGGTCGACCAGAACGCCGACTCCGGCACCGCGTCGCCGTCGGTCGGGAGGAACTTGCGGACCTCCTCCAGGGCCGCCACGGCGGTCCAACGCAGCTCCGCCGCCTCGGCGTCGTCGCCCTGCCGCTCGGCCACCTCGGACGCCTCCGCGCACCAGTCGGCGACGAGCAGCCACTCACCGGGGTCGAGCAGGGCCGAAGGCTGCGGGCCGCCGAACCTGGTGGTCGGGTGCGGGCCGGCTTCGGCGGGTGCCGTCCGCCCGTCGGGCAGGGCGAAGACGAACTCGCGCGGCTCGTGACAGTCGGCGCACCGACCGGAGTACCGGTACACCGGTCGGGTCCCCTGCGTCGTCGCCGTCCCCCGCCAGGTGGCCTCCATCGCCCCGCACCGGGGGCACGGGTGCAGCTCCAGGTAGAGGTCGGCCTCGTCCCCGGTGCGGGCGGCCGGCAGCAGCGTCATTCCGTCCCCCGGTAGTGGCCGGTGTCCGGGTCGAGGCCCATGATCTCCCGGGCTCGGCGCAGGTACTCCCGCTGCGCCTGC
Organism: Micromonospora sp. DSM 43699; assembly: GCF_055517075.1. Taxonomy (NCBI): domain Bacteria; kingdom Bacillati; phylum Actinomycetota; class Actinomycetes; order Micromonosporales; family Micromonosporaceae; genus Micromonospora; species Micromonospora sp. DSM 43699. Next base: position 56,897 of record NZ_JBTMMT010000021.1, on the reverse strand, counting down.
GGCGACGGTGACCGCCGGTTGGCCGAGTCGGCGCCCTCAGGGGTGAACTCCGCATCGTCCACCCGGTGCTCGGACTGCCACCGGGCGTGCAGCTCGGCCAACTCCCGCAGCCGACGCTGCCGCTCCGGATCGGTGTTCATCGCCATCACGTCACCTCCGTGTGCCCGGGCCCGGTCGTTGACGGGCGAGCTGCCCGCCGGGCCGTCGACCGGGGAGGGTCCTCCAGGCCGGTACGCGGCCTCCGCCGGCCGACGCGTCACGGCAGTGGACGCGCCACCCGCGCGGCGACGGCCTCCCGGTCCCAGCTCGCCGCCCGACCCGGCCCACCCGTCACCGTCCACCGGTGGACGTCCACAGCGGATCGGATCTCCAGCGGGTAACAGTTGTGCGAGAAGAACCGCAACGTCCAGTCCCCGTCGGCGGCCCGCTCGAACGTCGGCGGCGTGACCGCCGGGGCGTCCGGCACCGACAGCACGTCGGTGAAGTGGTCGGCGTCGCAGACCAGCCAGCCGGCGCGGGTGCCCTCGGTCGCCGAGAAGGGGCGCACCACCGGGCCGTCGATCTCCCACGCCGAGTACAGCTCACCGAGCAGCTCCGCGTACGCCAGCGGAGGCAGCCCGGCACCCACCCGGCGACCGAGGTCGGCCATCACCTCGGGCCGGTTGAGATGCAGCGTCTCGCCCGAGCCGGTGAAGACCAGGCCGTGGGACACGAAGATCGGTTGCCGCGCCGCCAGCACCCGGACCGCCTCGGCCACCCACTCCTCGTCGGCGACCGCCCACTGCGCCGGCCGGGCCAGATAGCGGAAGCGGGCGGTCCGCACGGTGACCGACGCCGGGCCGGTCCACGCCTGCTCGACGGGTTCACCGGGGTCCAGCACATACCGCTGGAGCGCCTCGGTCGTCCGCTCCGTGTCCACCAGCAACCTCCCCGTCACGGCCGTCGGCGCACGTCATCCTGCCACAGCCAGGCACCTGGCCGCCGTGCCGCGCACCGCCCGGCCGTACCCCGGATCAGGGTCGGTGGTCATCGCCACCGCCCCGCCGCCGCTGATCGTCGTTCAGCGCAGCGGCAGCCGGGTGCCCGCTGCCCGACGCGACCCCGACGCCGGGCTGTCCGGATCGCCGGTCACCTCCTGCGGGGGAGGACCTACCCCTGCCGCCCGTCGGCGAACGAAGCCGGCCGCACCCACCTGCCTGGTCAGGGGCCTCAGTCAGACGCGCCGGGGGTACGTCCGCCGGGCCTGCGCCAGCTGCTCGTACACCTCGGGTACGAACCGTCTCCGCCGCAACGGCCGGCGGCGGACGGCGAAGGTGTCCGCGAACGCCCGGGGATCGTCGCGGTGCACGGCGCGCAGGTGGACGTGCCCGTCCGGCGTGTTCGTCGATGTCGACTCGCTCCACCCGGACGTCGGCGCCGTCAGCGCCGAGGGTCAGCCAGAGCACCGGCACCGACAGTACCGACGACCAGCGGGTGGAGACCTCCGCGATCGTCCGCTCCGCGATCCGTAGGTAGTCAGACCGCACCGGGCGGGGTAGCTGCTCCAGTTTCCTCAGACTCGCGCTGTACACCGGCGAACTGTCGCCCCCGGGCGATGGCACGTCAACCAGAACGCGCTCGCTCCGGCTGTCAGTCACCCGCCGGGCACATCGAACGGCCCGGAGTGGGCCACGGTCACCGGAGCTTCAGCCCTCGGCGGTCGCCGCGCTGGCTCCGGGCGGCGGCCGGTGCCAGAGCAACGCGGCTCCGTCCAGCGCGGCCCGATGATAGGACGGCAGTACGTCCCCCAGCCAGTACACCTCCACCTGTGGAGCGGACTCGCCGTCGTCAGCCAGTGAGCCCTGGCCCTCGTACGCGAGATCCCAGGCCGGTGCACCGGGCGCCGCCTCCACGAGATACACCCGGCGCACGGCGGCATCCGGGGAAGGCCCGGTACGCCAGGTCCGCCAGATGCTCCGCACGCCCGGCTCCGTGGTGAGCGTCACCACCACCCCGTCGTCGGACGAGTCGGTGAGCCGGTCGGCTAGGTCGCGGAGGTGGCTCAACTCCGGCGGCAGGTCGGTGAGATCGTCAGGGTCACCGCCGGTGAGGTCGAGCCGAGGCGGCAACCGGCCTCCCGCCTCGGCGACGACGTCCGGCGACGCAGGCAGGAAGCGGAAAGCGACGGGTGACGGCGGATCGGCCGAGACCGGCACCTCCGAGTAGAGCTGCGGCTCGCCACCGGGCACGTCAAGAACCACCAGTATCCGGGCCAGCAACTCCCGGTCCGCCGGGATCAGCGGGACGGCAAGTTCCACCGTCGCCACGGACACGGCGTCCGGCAGGTATCTCAGGTCACCATTGCCGAGCAGTTCGCGGAACCGGCTGACCATCTCGTCGGGCATCCGCCCGGCGAGGCGCAGCAGCATTCGGTGCACGTCAGCGAAGAGCTGATCCGCCTCGTTCCACCCGTTCTCGTCCGTCACCGGTCAGTCCTCTTCCATCACGATGATCTCGCAGTTGTCCTGGAACTCGGCTGGAAGCTGGACCCGGATCTGCGCGGCCAGCTGCGGGTCCGACGTCCGGCGCACCCGGGAGCGAGGCGGGAAGACCGCCTCCTCGTCCGTGGCGAACGAGGAGAAGACCGCGATGTCCCTGGCCTGTTGGCCGCTCAACCGGTAGACGACCAGCACCTTACCGCCCGACGCCGGATTCTCGGACATGAACCGTACCGCGACATCGAGCCGCCGGCTGACGCTGAGGAACTCCCGCGCCATACCGGTGGGATGCCAGGAACTCCCGTAGATGGGCGAGTAGATCGGGGTGATCCAGTCCCCTCGGAACGCGATCAGCGGACGGTCCGGCCGGCCGACGGCAGGCAGTTGCATCATCGCGTCGTGGACCATGTCGGCGTGCCATACCACCTCGTCGAAGAGTCGAGGCAAGACAGCGTCGAGCCCTCGCCGGATCTGCTTCCACGACGTCGCGGCGTCCCGTTTGGCACGCTGCTTGTCGGCGCGTGCCTGCCGTTCGTCGTGCCGCTGCCCCAACCGGTGATGTTCGTCGATCCGGCGCTGGGCGTCGACCACCCGGCGGTGGGCGTCCACCCAGTCCCGGGCCGGGCCGGCCAACTCGGACCGGGCCGTCAGATGCCCGTCGCCGACGTGCACCACCGAGCGGAGCATCAGCGGCAGGGGCAACGCCTTGGAGCCAGCCGCCAGGTTCCCCAGGTAGCCGGCCACCAGTTCACGCACCTTGCGGTCAAAGAGTGCCCTGCTCGGCACCTCCCCGGCGGCGCCGGTGAACAGGTGTGCGCGGATCACGTTGTTGATCAGGTAGTGGCTGTGTCGGGTGTAGACGGCCAACGCCATCACGTGCGGCTTCGACAGCCGCTGACCGAGGCCCCGCACGGCGGCGGTGTCGGCCGGGTCGATGCCGTTGCGCCGCAGCCAGTCGGCGAGGTCGGCGTCACGCACCTGACCGCTGGCAAGTTGGGGCCACAGCCGGTCCGCGATCGCCGGGACCTTGTGCTGGGTCTCCGAGAAGCCGTGCGGGTCGACGGCATGGTCCAGGTAGCGGGCCTCGTGGGGGAAGAGCCCGTCGACCGCCACCTCGGCCCGCAGCGTGGGCAGGTCGACGTCGGGCAGACTGCGGTAGAGGTCCACCGCTGTGAAACGGCCGTCGGACGGGCGCAGTTCCACCCGCTGGATGCCGGCGATCTCCGCTCCGCGCAGGATCTCGAAGAGGGAGTGGTCCCGGGCCGGCAGCATCCAGCCCATCAGGCCGCTCAGGAACCGCTCGGCCCGCGGGCCGTCGAGCCCCACGAACCGCGCGGCGGTGAGCATCCGGGCGGTGGTGCCGGAGACACCGTCGATGACCGGGAAGCCGTCCCGGCCCACCCAGCGGGCCCACGGCCCGTGGTCGGTGTCGTGCGCGGTGACCCCCTCACGCCACGGCAGCAGGCCGTGGTCGCCGAGCGGATCGCCGGTCTTCTCCCTGTTCAGCTGGTCGACATAGGCCCGTTCGAGCCGACCGAGCGGAGTCCCCAGCCGGGCGTAGTGGTCGGGGGTGTTGGCCAGTGCCAACTGTTCCTCATCCGAGCGGGGCCTGCGGGGGGACTGGCTCGCCGTCATCTCGGTCAGGTCCCGGATGCCGTGCGCCGAACTCCTCGCCACGTTGCCGGTGGCGAAGAAGTCCCGGCCGAACTTCAGCCTGTCCCGCAGGGCGTCCGGCATCAGCCGGTTCACCGTACCGTCGAGCAGGCCCCCCATCCGACGGACGGCACCGACGTCGACGCCCGCGCCCTGCGCCTGCTCCCACCGCCCCTCGTCCAGCACCGACAGCAGCACATGGGACAGGGTGTGCGGATTCTTCCAGTTGCAGTAGGCGGCGTTGTAGAAGGCAGTCATCGTCTCGCGGAGATTGCCCTCGGCGAGCAGCCGGTCGAAGCTGACCGAGGTGCCGACCTGGCCGGCGCTGGCCGGCTCGTCGTCCCGGAAGAAGGCGCTCTCCACCCGGGCGACCACCTCGGCACGGGTCTCCCCGGGGTGCAGCGGATCGATCAGCTCGACCAGGATGTCCCGCATCCGGGTCAGCGCCGTCCGGACCGTGTCCAGCACCTCCGGGTCGCGGAAGTAGTGCGCCCCCAGCCGCTGCTCGAAGCGGGTCGCGCCGTCGGACCAGCGGGGGTCGTGCAGGAACCGCTCGAACTCGAACGGCACCCGACTGACCCGGGCCGGATAGGTCGCCGCCGCCAGGTCGGCGCGCATCGGTGCCGCCGGGTCGACCGCGTCCGGACGCACCGCGCTCAGCCCGTCGCCGTCCCGCCCGACCAGGGCTGTCCCGTCGTCCCGGGCCCGTCCCGGCAGGCCGGCGTCAGCGGACTTGCGGCCGGGTGGCCCCTCGTCGCGGGCGTGCCCCGGCTCGCCGTCGGCGGGTGGACGGGCCGGCTCGCCCGACGGGCCCGCCCGACCCAGCAGCGCGTCCCGGCCGGCGTCGCTGAGCCGCCCGTCGAGCAACGGCAGCCGGGCCGCCGCGCCGGGATCGTCCGGGTGCAGGCCGAGATGGTCGCGCAGGGCCCGCAGCTCGGTCCGGGCGTACGCCGCCTGCACCGGGTCGCGTAGCAGGTCGGTCAGCACCTCCACCTCGGCCAGCCGGCCCAGGTCGTGCGGGCTGAGCCCGGCGTCGTCGGCCAGCACCCCCGGGGTGAGGGCGTCCGGCGTGAACGGGTCCAGCCCGCCGGCCGCCCGCTGCCCGATCGCCTCCAGCTCGGCTGCCTCGTGGGCGACAGCCCGGGCCACGTTGACGTCGGTGGCCCGGTCGGACAGCTCGACCCGCCAACCGCCCCCGTCCGGCGGGACGGTGCCGTGCGGCAGGTCCCGGCCGTGCGCGTCGATCGGCACCGACCGGGCCACCGCGCCGTCGGGCAGGGCGTCCGCCGGGACGGCGGTCAGCTCCAGCCGTACGCCACGCAGCGTGCTGTCGGCCGGCAACCGGTCCACCACCTGGCGCAGGGCGTCGGCACCGAGCTGCCCGGCCAGTTCCGGCTCGGGCACTTCCCGGCCGTACCCGTGGAACTCGGCGTCGGGCACCCGGGCGGCGGTGACCGGCGGAGGGCCGCCCCCGCTGAGCAGGCTGTGGATCGCCGACGGGTCGGGCACCCGGGGCAGCCCCACGGTGTACGCCGACCGGGGGTGCAGCGGGCCGGTGTCGCTGATCCGCTTGACGCCCTTCCAGTCCGCGCCGAGCAGGGCCCGCTTGCCGATCCAGGAGGCGTCCCTCCCCTGGTGGTGGTCGCCCCAGCCGGCCTGGCTGATCTCGAACGGCGTCGGGTACCGGGTGCTGCCGAAGGAGTGCGTGCGGGCCCGGTCCAGGATCTCCCGCCCCGCCTCCCGCTGCCGGTTCGCCTCCCGCAGCACCTGGTCCGGGTCGGTGGTGCCGTAACGTTCCCGGAGCCGGTCGACGGCCACGAGGCCGTCGCCGGCGGTCGAGCGGCGGGCCAGCTCGATGTCGACGTCCACCTCGCAGAGTTCGCCCCGGAGCCGGTCGAGCACCCCGTCAGCCCGGTGTTCGGTGTTCGGTGCCCAGTCGAAGCCGTCGCGGGCCCACGCGTACCCGCCGATGGTGGACGCGGCGTGCACCTCGATCCGCTCCACGCCGGAGTACCGGTACCACTCGGTGAGGTGGCCGTTCCACTCCCGGGCGAAGCCCTGACCCTGGACCCGTTCGCTGAGCTTCAGCGAGACGTGTTCGACGAAGAGGCTGCCGTCGTGGTCGCGTTGGAAGGACCGCACCACCCGGCCGACGGGCACGCCGTCCGGGTCGTGCACGGTCGCCCGGACGACCACCTCGTTGCGGTGCACGCTGACGCTGTACGGGTCCGTCAGGTCCACCCGGATCCGCAGCCCGGCGAACTCGCGCCCGTCCAGCTGGTCGGCGAACTCGCGGCGGACCGCCTCGCCCCGGGCCCCGGCCTCCTCCCGGGTGGTGGGGATCAGCTCGTCGAGCGAGGGCCGCCGGTCCTCCTGCCGCCACGGCGGGTCGGACCAGATCTCGTCCTGGCGGGTCTGCTCCCGCCGGTCGGCCGGGGCCGCCCCGTCCGCCTCCGGTACCCGCTCCAGCTCGTGCACGGGGTAGCCACGCTGGGCGAGGTCGGTGTCGAGCCGGTTGAGTTCGTCGCGGAGCCGGACCTGGTCGATCGGGTCGGTGGCGGCCCGCAGCTCGTCGACGATGCAGCGCCGCTCGGTCAGCTTGAGCAGGGTCCGTGCGTCCGGGGTGGCTGGATCCGCCGCAACGCGTTCCGTGCCCGACGTCCATGCCGGCTGGTGCGGCTCCGGGACAGGCCAGCCGGGCGTCGTCGGTGCCGGTGTCCGGCCGGAGTGCTCCGGAGCCCGCTCCGGGACAGCCGGCCGGGGCGTCGTTCCGCCTTCTGGGGCGGCGGGGGCGGCGTCGGCCCCGCCGAGGAAGCCGGTGACCCGGCGCAGGGCCCGACCCAGCACACCGGCTCGACGCTCGGGCTCCGGCCGGACCGGCTGTCCGCCGTCGCGCGATGGCCCCCACTCGGCGAGCGGCGGTGCAGCCGCGTCGGCGCGGGGACGGGACGGGACGGCCGGCTGGTCACGGAGCGCGGGCAGCGACCGCCCCGACTGCTCCCGGCCGAGCAGGTTCTCCTTCGCCTTCTGCACCAGCTCGTGCACCTGCCCGGGCAACTCCGCGCCGGTCCTGGCCCGGTGCGCGGGAAAGTTGCTGCTGGGTGCGAGCTCCTGGCTGAGCGGCAACTCGTCGGCGGCCCGTGGGTAGGCGTCGGCGGGCCGTGCGTCGGCGGGCGGGGCGGCGGCGGGCGGGGCGGCGGCGGGCGGGGCGGCGTTCGGGTCGGCCGGTACCCGCTGCGCGACCAGCGTCGTCGTCTCCGCGCGCAACCGGGCCACCGCGGCGTCGATCTCCACCTGGCGGTGCGGCAGGTACGAGCCGTCCTCCTGCCGTACCGCAAGCTGGTCGCGGGCCCAGGCCCGGACCTGATCGGGGACGGCCGCGCCGTCGGCGAGCAGGCCGCGCACAGTGTCCGGGGTGAGCGGCCGGGGCGGTGCCGGGGCCGGGGCGGTGGCGTCGCGGAAGCTGATCGCGTCGGCGTCGAGCACCGGCGGGTCGGGCCGCGCCGGTGCCTCCAGCGCCGCCAGCGACGGCTCCCCCACCGTCCGCGCAGGCTCAGGCCGCGCAGGCTCAGGCCGCGCAGGCTCAGGCCGCGTCGGGCCGTCCGGCGTCGTCGTGGTGTCGCGCCCGGCTTCCGGTACGCCAGGAGTCGGTTCGTCGGGACGGTCGAGCACCTGGTGAATCTCCCGGTGCAGGGTGCGCCACGCGTCGCCGAGTTGCCGGTCGACGAAGGCCGTACGCGCGGACGGATCGGTCGGCAGGTGGTCCGGTAGCACGACACCGGCCGGCTCGCGCTGCACCCACTGCCCGTGCTCGACCGTCAGCCCGGGGCGCAGCACCACGGGTTGCCCGGGTGGCAGGGCGGAGTTGACCTGGAGCGCCACCTGGACGTGGAGCCCGTCCGGGTAGGCCACGGTGAGCAGCCGGGACGACTCGTCCCAGCTCGCCCGGTGCGGCTGGTCGACCGGTCCGGGTCCCCGCCCGGCCAGCAGCTCGCCGACGTGCCCGTCGAACGTGGACCGCACCGTCTCGGGCAGCGGGACCGACGGACCGATCGGCCGGGACTCGACCGGGACCAGCTTGAACGGGACGTGCCCGTCGCCGGGCGCTACGCCGCGTAGCTGCCCTTCCGGGGCCAGCGCGCCTCGCTGCGGTGGAACCGCAGGATCTTCACCAACACCGCCGCGTAGTTCCCGTCCTCCCGGCCGTCCGTCGGTCTCCCCTGGCCGGTGGCCTTCTGGATGACCAGCCGCCGGTCCATCGTCGGGTACCCGAAGGTGTATTCCACCTCCTGTCTGTCTTCCCGGACCAGTTCGAAGTCCAGCAGGATCGCCATCCGCACTCCTCTTGCTCCACGACGCGTCCAGGTCCTCACCGGCCCGTCCCGGCCGGATGCTCTCCCAGTTGTACCGGGCATTAGCCGCGTCGTGCGCTTCCCGGTAGGTGGCGTCCGGATGTACGAGCAGGTAGTTCGCCTCGGTCAGCTCGTGTTCGAGCAGGACGAGATCCTCGGGCAGGTGTCGGCCCTCACGGAGCCGGATCCACGCCTCGGCGATGTCCGGGTTGGCGTCGAAGCGCGCCCGACGGTGTCCGCCCTCGTAGTCGTCGAGCAGGTGCTCGTCCGCCATCAGGTGTCGTTTGACCTGCCGCACCTCGCCTGGTGAGAAGCCGACCGCACCGCTGGGGCGTGGGGTGTCCGCGAGGTGCCCCGCGATGTCCGGCAGATCGTGGTCGTCGGCCCGGAACCGGTCGTACGCCCGTTCCGCCCAGTCCCAGGCCCGCACCTCGTCGCGGGGGCGGATCGACGCACCGGTCTGGGCGTCCCGGTCATCCGGCGCGGTCCGGTCCTCGGTCGTACGGTCGGGAACGGGGCCGTCGTCCGGGCGGGGCGGCTCGGGCCGGCCGGGCCCGTCCGCCCGGGTGACCGGACCGCTCGGTGCACGGTCGGCGTCGGGTGCGGAGGGTCCGGCCGGGTCGGTCCGCTCGGCGACAACCCCGCCCCGGATCACCCGCCCGCCGTCGGGGTGCGGGGCCGCCGGATCGGTCCTGGTGGCACCGGTCGGCGGGGCGTCGTCCCGCACGGGCACCGGCGGCTCGGCACGGGTGTGCACCGGCGGTGGCCCGTCGCCGGGACCGTGGCGGACCGGCCCGGCGGTGCGCACCCCCGCCTCCGGGGTGCGTACCGGCGTCGGGTGGGCGGGCTGGCGCGGACCACCGCCACCGTCCCCACCGCCCGCACCACCCATCAGGTGGGTGCGCTGCGGAAGGTCGGCCGGGGGCAGCGCGGCCACCGGCGGGTGGGTGGTACGCGGACCACCGGGAGCGGTCACGTCGCCGGCGACCACGGTGGGGTCGGGCGACCGGACCCGGTCGCGGGCGAGCACACTGCCGTCGGCGGCGATCGCGCCGCCGTCCACCCGCTGGCCGCTCGCGTCGACGTGTTCCCAGACCGCGCCGCGCTCGCTGTAGGTGACCCGCAGCCCGTCGGCCCGGTCGACGGCGGCCATCCCCTCGGGGAGCACCATCACGTCCCGGCCGATCCGCAGGTCCATCCCGCCGACCCGGACCGTCTCCAGTTTGTTCTGCGCGCCGAAGATGGCGCCGGCCTTGGCGCCCTCCGCCACGCCGTGCAGCATGTTCTGCAGGTCGAACCGGCCCTGCGCGGCGTCCGTCGCGCCGGTCACCAGCCCGCCGGCGAGCCCACCGCCGATGACGTGGCCGGGGACGCCGCCGAACATCGACGCACCGAAGAGCCCGCCCTGTGCGGTGGAGATGCCGAGCTGGCCGAGGTCGAGGCCGGCCCGCTCACCGCCGGCGATCTGGTACAGCTGACCCAGCAGGTCACCACCGCCCATGAAGGCCGCGCCGAACGCCACCCGCTGGCCCAGGTACTTCGTCAGCTCCCGGCCGAAGGTGGTGGTGGCGATCTCTCGGGTCGCGTACTGGCTCAGGGTGGCCCGGCTGAGCTGCTCGAACGCCTCGGTACCGGCGAGCCGTACCCCGCCCCGGGCGGCGAGGTCGGTGCCGACCCGGGCACCGAACTGACGCAGCAGCTGTTCCTCGATCTCCCGGGCGAGCTGGTTGCGGGCGGCGAGCAGGCTCCGCCCGGCCAGCCGCCGGGACTCCAGCCCGGCCTCCCGGCCGAGCTGGCGCAGCAGCTCCCGGTTGGTGACGCCGCGCAGCCACTGACCGGCCATCCGGTCGGCGACCGACCGGGCGACGACGTTACGCGGCAGTACGCCCCGGGCCAGGTTGCCGGCGCCCTGCCGGGTCAACGTCGGCAGGGTCTGCCGGACGAAGGCAGGGACCTGGGTACGCGCGAAGCGCGGCAACTGGGTGGTGACCAGCCGGGGCACCTGGGTACGGACCAGATTCGGCAGCTGGGTACGCACCAGCGTCGGCAGCGTACGGGTCAGCAGCGCGGTCACCTCGGCGAGGGCCGCGCGGACGGAGATGCTGCCGATCGCCCGTACCGCGTTGGTGGCGGCGGCGCCGATCGCGGCCCGGCAGGCGGCGAACGCCCCCGGGATACCGGCGGTGGACAGGCCGAGCGACGGTATGGCGGCGGCGACCAGCATGAACAGCGAGACGGCGAGCATGATCAGGCCGATCAGGGCCATGAACTTCATCAGCTCGATCTGGAGGCCGAAGCTATGCACCGCCTCCTCCATGGAGGCGAGCGTGTCCACCGTGCCGGCGAGCGACTCCAGGTAGGACAGCCACTCCCGGGTGAACGCCTCGGCGGCCCCGTCGCCGAGCCAGTTCTCCATGATGCCGTCGGCGGCGTGCACGGCCTCCTCGTAGAAGGAGGCGAGTTCCTGCGCGGCGGTGCCCCAGGCGTCGGAGAGCTCGTAGACGGCGTCGACGTCCGACTCGGGGATCTTGCCGATGAGGATCTCACCGACGGTGGACCGGACGCCGGGGATGGCGGCTTCGAGGTCGGAGAACCACTCCAGGATCTCGGCGAGGGCGTGGTCACTCTCGCTCACGCGGAGCCCTCCCCGACACCGCTGTCACCCACGGCCGTTCCCCGCACGTCAGCGCCGGCCACCACCGGCCCGGTCGATGTCGGTGGCGTTGTCGTCGTCGGTGCCTGTGTAACTCCACATCGCGTCGGCGACGTACTTGCCGAGCTGGTCCATCGCCTTGCCGAGCTTGGGCACGCTCTCCTTGACGGCCTCGTTCATCTGCTGACCGCCGCCGGCCCCCTCGACCGGCTTGTGGTAAGTCTTGAGGAACTCCTCGGTGAACTCGTCGCGCGGCAGCGTCCCCGGCGCGGACTCCAGACCACTTATCGCGCCGAGCCTGCAGTTCATCGTGCTGGCGAGCGACTGCCCGCTGGCCCGCAGCCGGTTGGCGATGCCCAGGATGTCGGCGACGCTCGTCCTGATCTCGACGAAGCTACTCATCGTCGTCCCCCTTCAGGCGTACGTCGGCGTCGTGGCTGTGCAGCAGCTTCTCCAACTGGGCGCCGCCGGGTGCCAGCCGCCGCAGGTCGGGCGCGAGGCTGCCGTCGAGGATCTCCTTGGACTGCTCGGCGGCGTCCTCCACGGCGAGGCGGACGGTCGCCACGATGGTGGCGGCCAGCGCCTTCGAGTTGGGGTTCCGGAACACCCGTGGGTCTATGTCCAGCTCCAGCAGGTGCCCGCGAGGGCCGACGACCGCCTTGACGGTACGGTCGTCCGACCAGGCCGTGCCGGTCACCCGGAGCATCCGGCGCTGCACCTCGTCCATTCCGGACCAGGCCTTCCTGAGGTCACCGATCATGGCGGTCAGCGCGCCGAAGTTCGGTCGTTCCTCCATCGCCACTCCCCCCAGGGTCGCCCGACGGCAGCCTAACCGGGTGCCACGACACCGGCTGCCCTGCCGGCGGCGCGGCCGGTCCGGCACCCCCACCGTGACGGGGACGCCGGACCGGACCGTCACATACCGGCGGCGATCTGCTGGTCGATCTGCTGCATCCGTTCCGCCGAGGCTCCGAGCTTGACGCCGACGCGGGACAGCGCTTCCTTGATCTCGGTGGCGCCCTGGTTCCACTTCTGCCGGGCCTCGTCGCACGCCTGGCCCGCCGAGCCCTGCCAGTCCGCCGCGAAGAGCTGGGTGAACTGGGTGTACAGCTCCTGGAGACTGCCGTCCATCTGGCCCTGGTATGTGCCGATGGCGGTGGCCACATCGGAGATCTCGCCGAAGTTGTAGGTGATGGGACTGCTCACGGAAGGTCACCTTTCGCTGGTCTCGGCGGCGTCAGCCGCGCAGGATACCGGCGGCGTCAGCCGCGCAGGATACCGGCGGCGTCAGCCGCGCAGGATGCTCATCACGTCGGCGTTGCCGGTCTCGGCGGCGGCCTGGCGGATCTCGGTCGCGGCGTCGTCGTCGTTCATGCCGTACTGCGTGGCCGCGCTGGTCATCTTGCCGGACAGCTCGTCGAGTGCCGAGATGATCTTCTTCAGCCCGTCGTTGAGCTGCACGGAGACGTCCTGAAGCGCGTTGTTCGCCGAGCCGCGCATGCCGCCACCGCCCAGGGTCTGCACCCGATCGATGAGCTGCGCCATGCCCTGCGCGAGGCCCGCACCGGTGTCGTTGCAGCGCTGTGCCATCTGGTTCAGCTGTTCCTGGGTGGCGTGGACCTGACCCAGTCCGGGAGTGTTGGTCAAGGTGGACTCACCCGCTCCTCTGCTTGCGCCCCCCGGTCAGGGAAGCGTCCCCTTGATGTGGTGGTGGCCGTCGTGGCCGATGCTGACGGTAGCGTCCCGCATCGAATCGGGCCACCTCACTCCGTCCGAAGTGGCTGGTCGGACGGCCGGTCCGGCGATACCGGGTCCCGGTGGTGGTCGGCAGCGGTTAGGCTCGGGACGATCTCCGGCAACACTCGGGCGGGGGCCCGCCGCACCAGGGGGAGGGTTCGGTGGCGGAGGACGACGGCAGCGCGGGCGGCACCAACCCCTACCAGCAGCAGACCGACCAGAACACCTGCACGGACTGGCTCGCCGATCAGAAACCCGTCGACGTCGATCCCGACGGGCTGGTCGACTACGGCAGGAACATGGTCACCATCCAGGAGAACCTGCGGGGCCACAGCGGCCGGCTGAGTCAGCTCGGCCAGCTGCCGCAGAGCGCCTGGGACAACAACGCGCTGCCGGAGGGCACCTACATCCGCCGCCAGCTCACCCTGAACTACGGCGAGTTCCAGCAGTACCTCACCTATCTCGGCACCGCGCTGACCAACATCGGCATGGCCGCGCAGACGGTGGCCGATGCCTACGCCAACACCGACGGCTGGTCGGCGGCCTCGCTGGACGCTGTCCGGTTCGCCTTCGGCGACGCCGACGCGCCGCGCCCCGCCGGGCTGCCCCCGTTCGTCTCCGGCAAGACCTGGTGGGACCAGTACTTCGAGACGCTGTCGAGCGGGCAGGCCACCACCGCGCCGGCGGAGGAGGACTTCGTCGACCAGGGCCAACGGGTCGACCCGGACGGCAGTGTGACCAGTACGGCGATCGCACCGGACGGCACGGTGAAGACGATCACCCAGCAGACGCTCCCTGGTGGCGTGGGCACGATCGTCACCATGACCACGACCGACGTCGACGGCAAGGTGCTCGCCACCAGCACCAGCCGGACGACCACGGTGGTCAGCGGCAACTCGACGGTGGTCACCACCACGACCACCGACGCCGAGGGCCGGCGCACGGGCGGCAGCCGGGAGACGACGTCGTACGACGCCGACGGAGGTCGCACGGTGACAAGCGAACAACTCGACGCCAAGGAGCAGCCGACCTCGAAGCGGGTCGACGAGCAGCACGCCGACGGGACGCGGACGCTCACCACGACCGACGGCAAGGGGCAGGTCACCGAGGAGCTGCACATCGGTCAGGACACCGAGGGCGTGCCGACGAGCGAACTCTCCAACTCCCCGACCAGGCAGGCGCTGGACGAGATCAAGCGGCACGACTACGGCATCTGAGCCCGGGAGGACACCATGGCCGACTACTGGGACGCCCGTGCGACGTACGCCTCCGGTGGCCCGCGCGGCGAGGGCACCCGGTACGTCATGCCGCCGGAGAACCCGGACCTGACGTTCACCCCGGCTCCGGGCGGCGAGGGTGGGGCCACCATCGAGGCGGTCCGCCAGCAGGTGCTGGGCCAGCACCCGGAGGACATCTCGGCGCTGGCCGACCAGTGGCAGAACGCCTACAACCTCTTGCAGGGCATCCACCAGCAGCTGCTGTCCGCCAGCCGGACCCTGCACGACGAGCACTGGAAGTCGCCGCAGGCCCGCGACGCGTTCCTGAAGGCCGGGCCGGGCAAGACGCTGGCCTACCTCGACGAGTGGATGGACGCGGCCCAGCACAACGTGACCGCGCTGCGGGCGATGGTCGGCATCGCCCGGGACTCCCGCACGGAGATGGACCGGCTCTGGACGGAATACGAGAACGCGATCGACGACGCGAAGAACTCCGACGGCTGGACGCAGTTCTCCGAGGGCTTCAAGCAGGGCTTCACCCTCGGCCTGTACGACGGCGAGAAGGGCATCCAGGCGGCCGAGGCCGAGGCGGTGCAGGAGAAGCAGCAGGAGTACAACCGCCGGGCGCAGGAGCTGGCCGAACGCACCGCCAACGAGTACTTCGGCACGTTGAGCAAGGTCAGCGGCGGGCACGGGCCACCGTTCTTCCCGATGGACGCGGTGCTCAACCCGGTCGGTCATCCGCCGTGGCGCGGTCCGGTCGGTACGCCGCCGCCCGGCGTACGCCCGCCCGGGACCGGGGCGAACCGGCCCCCGGCGTCGGTCCGGCCGGTACCCCGGCCCACGCCGGGCGACCCGGACCAGTTGGCCCGGCAGGTGCTGGCCACCCTGCGACCGCCACCGGGCACCGAGACCGGCCCGCCGGCCCCGGCACCCGCCACCGTCGACCGGCCGGGTCCCGCCGTGGCCCGGCCGCCGGTGGTGCCGCCGCCGCTGGCCGCGCCGCCACCCGGGCTGCCCACCGGCGCACCCGGCCTGAGCGGCGCGCACGTCAATGCCCCCGGCGCGGGTCGGGCCGGGCTGACCCGACCGCCGGGCCTGGACGGGCTCACCGGTGAGCGTGGCGGGTTACGCAGCGGGGTGCTGCGCGGCGGTGTCGGCGCACCATCGGTCACCGAGCCACCCCAGGCATCGCTGCGTTCCCCCGGCGCGAACGCCACCCCGCCACCGACCGGCGGCCGGGCCGCGCCCCCGAACGGGCTGCGTGGTCCCGGTTCCTCCTCGACGGCGGCACCACCGTCCGGTGCGCGCGGCACCGGCGGTACCCCGACGGCCGGGGCGTCGCACTCGCCGGGCACCCGCCGGCCGGGCACCGAGGAGGGGACGGACCAGGCGCGACGCGGGTCCGTCCGCCCGGGTGCCGGTGACGAGGACCTGTTCGGCCGCCCGGCCGGGGAGACCACCGCACCGGTGTTGCAGAACCGTCGTCCGGACGGGCGGCGCGCGACCGGTGGCGGCACCCGGGCCGGCGGTGAGCGGGCCGGCGGTGAGCGGGCCGGCGACGCTACGACGCCGACCCGGCCGGGCACCGCCCCGCCCGTGCTGGGCAGCCCGGCCAGGAGTGTCGGTACGCCCGGGACGGCCCGGCCGAAGCGACGTGACCGGGCCGACGTGGCACGCCCGGCGGCACCGGGCGACGAGTGGCTGGGCGACGAGCGGTCGGCGGTGACCGCGCCGGTGCTGGACGGGCCAGCCGCGCCACTGTCCGGCGGGCGGGTGTCCCGGTTGGAGGAGGTGCCGGGCGCACTACGCGGTCGGGCACCGGCCGAGCCGACCACCCGGCCGGCGCGCGGTGGGCAGCCGGTGCCGCCGGAGCTGAGCCCCCGACGGACCACCGCCGCGAGGCGCGACGACCGGGGCGAGCGCCACGACGGTTCGGAGATCGTCACCGACGAGCAGGCGTTCAGCGTGGAGACGCCAGGTGGCGGTGTCCTCGGCAAGCAGGCCGAGGACCGCTCCTACCGGGCCGAACCGAAGACCGCCCTCGGCGGCGGCTGAGCCCTTCCCGGCCGGTCCCGCAGGGGCCGGCCGGGCAGCGCGATCCCGCAGGGGCCGGCCGGGCAGCGGCGGGTCAGGCCCAGCGTTCGCCGGTCAGCCGCTCGTAGACATCGACGTAGCGGGCCCGGGTCGCCTCGACCACCTCGGCCGGGACCTCGGGAGCGGGGGCCTGCTTGTCCCAGCCGCTGCCGGTCGCCCAGTCCCGGACGTACTGCTTGTCGTAGGAGAACTGGGTGCGACCCGGCTGGTACGACTCGGCGGGCCAGTAGCGCGACGAATCGGAGGTGAGAACCTCGTCGCCGAGCGTGAGGGTGCCGTCCGGCGCCCAGCCCAGTTCGATCTTGGTGTCGGCGACCAGGATGCCCCGGTCGGCGGCGAGTTCCGCGCCCCGCCGGTAGACGTCGAGGGTGATCTGGCGCAGCCGCTCGGCGGTCTCCGCGCCCACCTTGTCCACCACCTCGGCGAAGGTGATCGGCTCGTCGTGCTCCCCCGCTGGCGCCTTGGTCGACGGGGTGAAGATCGGCTCCGGCAGGATCGACGCCTCGACCAGGCCACGCGGCAGCGGTACGCCGGACACCGCGCCGGTGCGCTCGTACTCCTTGAGGCCGCCGCCGGTGAGGTAGCCGCGGGCGACGCACTCGACGGGCACCATGTCCAGCCGGCGGCAGCGGATGGCCCGACCGGCGAACTCGGCGGGCACCTCGGTGGCCGAGACCACGTGGTGCGGCACCAGGTCGGCGAGCTGCGCGAACCACCAGAGCGACAGGGCGGTGAGCAACCGCCCCTTGTCCGGGATCGGGGTGGGTAGCACCACGTCGTAGACGGAGATCCGGTCGGAGGCGACCAGGATCAGGTCGTCACCGTCGGTGTAGACGTCCCGGACCTTGCCCGAGTGCAGAAGTTCCACGCGCCCTAGTACACCACGGGTGCCGCGTCGGCCGGTGCGCCCACCCGGGCGACCGGCGTACGGCGGGCCGACCGGCCGTTGACACCCACCCGCGCCACCTGCGTGAATGATCCGGCTACCGGCTCACCCGTCCCCAGGAGCACCCGTTGTCCGCTGCGCGTCCCCCGCTCCCCCGACCCGGAGTCGACCCGGCCCGGCGGCGGCTGCTCGGCGGGCTGCTCGGTCTGCCGGTGCTGGCCGTCGGCGGGCTCAGCGGGTGCGGCATCGACGAGGAGTCGTCGGTGCGGGACGGCCCGGTGGAGTTGTCGGTCTTCTGGTACGGCGGCACCAAGCGGGCGGAGGCCACCGAACGGGCCCTGCGGCTGTATTCGGCACGCAATCCGCTTGTCACCTTCCGGGTGACCTGGCAGGGGCAGGGCGGCTACTACGACCGGCTCGCCACCCAGGCCGGCGGCGGCAACGTGCCCGACCTGTTCCAGATCGACGACTCGATGCTCGGCGAGTACGCCCAGCGCGGCATCGTCCTGGACCTCGGCGGATACGTAGACGACGGCCGGATCAACCTGAACACCCTGCCGCCCGGCCTGGCGGACTACGGCAAGGTCGACGGCCGGGTCTACGGCGTCCCGGCCGCACAGACCCACGCCGCCGTGGTGTTCAACCGGGACCTGCTCCGTCGGCTCGGTGCCCCCGAACCGACCACCTCGATGACCTGGGCCGACTATCTGAGCTGGGCCGCCGGGGTGACCCGGGCCAGCCGTGGCCGGGTCGCCGGCTCCATGGACCCGTCCGGGGACCACCGGGCGCTGTGGCTCTGGCTACGCGGGTTGGGCACCAAGTTCTACCAGGGACGTCAGTTGGGTTTCGGCTCGGCGGCGCTGCTGGACTGGTTCGAGTTCTGGGAGCGGGCCCGCAGCCAACGGGCCACCCCGGCCGCCGCCCTGGTCGACCGGGCCGACGGCGGCGAGCCGGCCCGGCAGCTGGTGGTCACCGGGCACACTGCCGCTTCGTTCGCCTGGTCACACCAGTTTCCCGAACTCCAGCGCTATTCCGAGGACGAGTTGGCCCTGGTCGGCTTCCCCGGCCCCCGGGCCGCCCAGTGGGACCGGGCGTCGATGTACTGGGCCGGGTTCCGGGGCACCCGCCATGCCGGGGTGGTGGCCAACGTGGTCAACTTCCTCACCAGCAGCGTGGAGGTGGGCCGGCTCCTCGGCACCGAGCGCGGCCTGCCGGCCAGCCTGACGGTACGACAGGCGGTCGTCCAGACCCTCGACGATCCGCCGGCCGAGCGGGTCGCCGCCCTCGGTGAGGCGCTGCACCAGCAGGTCGGTCCGGCGCCCGCGCCACCCCCGAAGGGGCACAGCGAGGTGCGTGCCCTGCTCGCCGAGTCGGCCCGGAGCATCCGCGCGGGACGCTCCGGGGCGCGAGCGGCGACGGCGCAGTTCATGGCCCGCGCCCAGGCCGCCCTGGCCCGGTGACGGACCAGGGCGCTACCCGACAACGGGCCGAGGCAGCGCCCCGGTCACGGGGTCAGCGGGGCGGGCGGCTGCGCCGGTTCCGCATCAGCAGGACGACCAGCAGGACGATGCCGCCGACCACCACCAGGCAGCAGAGCAGCCCGAAGACGCCGAAGCCACCGCCCCTGGACCGGCGACGGGCGGCCTCCACCACCAGCTCACCGGTGCCTGTGGACGCCCACGCGGCAACCGGTACGAAGACCGAGAGAACCACCGCGCCGAGCACCGCGCTCAGCCGGCCCCACCACTTGGTGGCAGTTGACTTGTTGATCCCAGTAGACATGCCCTCATCCTGACCGAGAGGAGCAAGTCCGGCACCCCGAAGCACACACCGGCCCGCCCCGCCCCCGACCCAGCGCCGACGGGCACGACCGACGGGCACAGACGAAGAGAGGCCCCGGAGACGAACTCCGGGACCTCTCGAACAGTAGCGGGGACAGGATTTGAACCTGCGACCTCTGGGTTATGAGCCCAGCGAGCTACCGAGCTGCTCCACCCCGCGTCGGCTAGATAAGCCTAACCCATCCTCCAGACGGAGATCCACCGCCCCCTCGATCCACCATCTACCCAGCTCAACAAGGCCCCGCAGCCCAACACGGTCCCCGCAGCCTTCCGGCGCAATGTGGCCACGACAGCCACACCCCACCCACAGCGCTATACGCGCAACCGGCAACCGGCAACCGGCAACCGGCAACCGGCAACAAGATCGGATTGCATTCAGAGAGACGACACGCCGAGGAAAGTGCTCGAAAATGCTATTTGATCATGGAGCAACCGGTTCCAGACGGGCGTGACACGCCCGGGAGCATTCTGCACACGCTCGGGAACCAGCAGGAGAACGCGGAGAACCAGCAGGAGAAAATCGAAAGGCCCCGGAGAAGAACTCCGGGGCCTTTCGAACAGTAGCGGGGACAGGATTTGAACCTGCGACCTCTGGGTTATGAGCCCAGCGAGCTACCGAGCTGCTCCACCCCGCGTCGCCTGGTTAACCGTAGCGCACCGACCCCCGCGCCCGCAAAACGGGCCCGGGATGCCCGGCACGCCTCCCCGGCACCCCACCGGGACACGGTCGGCGGTACCCACAGGTTGGTGCTGTGAACAGCCGAAAAGCCGACGGGGCCACGATCCCCACTCGGATCGTGGCCCCGTCGACGCGGGAGCGGGCGGGTCAGCCGCCGGCGGACGGTGACGCGGGCGGGTTGCCGCTGGGCGGGGCGGCCGGATTGCCCTGCTGGGCCTGCTGGAAGGCGGTGATCGCCTCGTCCAGCGCCTTCAGGGCCCGGCCGTACCGCTCGAAGTCGCCGGACGCCTGGGCGGCCTTGACCTCGGCGATCGCCGTCTGGACCCGCTGCGCTGCGGCGGCCAGGTCACCGCTGGGCGGCGGGTTGCTCGCCCCGGGCGAGGCCGTGGGCGATGCCGACGGTGACGGCGACGGTGACGGCGACGGCGGCGTCCCACCGCTCGACGGCGGCGGGGTGCTCCCCTGCCCGGCCCGTTTGCCCTGCTCGACGAGCTGTTTGATGCCGTCGGCGACGTTGTTGGCAAGCACCACGTACGAGCCGCCGTCGCCGTACGACAGGAGCACCTTCTGCAGCAGCGGGTACGCGTCCTGCTGGTTGCTCTTGACGTAGACCGGCTCGACGTAGAGCATCCCGTCGGCGAACGGCAACGACAGGAGGTTGCCGTACTGCACCTGCGCCTGGTTGGAGGAGAGCAGGTTCAGCTCGGTCCGGATGGTGGCGTTGTTGGTCATCTGCTGGTGCACCTGCACCGGGCCGGAGATCCGGGTCTGATCCGGCAGCTCCAGCACCTCCAGCTTCGGCTGCCCGTCGACGTACGACCCGGAGATCAGCGCGGCGAGGTTCTGCCGACCGTTCGGGGTGACCGCCGAGGTGAGCTGGAACCGTGGGGCGTCCTGGTTGGGGAACTGGGTGAACAGGTAGTACGGCGGCTGCTTCTGCCCGCTGTCCGGCGCGTCCGGCACGTTCGGCACCTGCCAGAAGTCCTGGCCGGAGTAGAAGTCGCCGGGGTTGGTGACGTGGAACTTGGTGAGCAGGTTGCGCTGCACCTTGAACATGTCGGCCGGGTAGCGGAAGTGCTCGGCCAGGTCGGCCGGGATCGCGGTCTTCGGCAGCACCAGGTCGCCACCGAACGCCTTGTTCCACGCCTTGAGCACCGGGTCGGTGTCGTCGAACTCGTAGAGCCGGACCGTGCCGTCGTACGCGTCGACGGTGGCCTTCACCGAGTTGCGCATGTAGTTGACGTTCTCCCGGGCCAGCTGGAAGGTGCCCCGGTTGGTCAGCTCGTCGGTGGTCTCCTGTTGGAGGTTGATCCGCTCGGCGTACGGATAGGTCGCCGCCGTGGTGTAGCCGTCGATGATCCACTGGACCTTGCCGCCCACCACCGCCGGGTACGGGTCGCCGTCCAGGGTGAGGAACGGGGCGACCTTCTCCACCCGGTCCCGGGGGTTGCGCACGTACAGCAGCTTGGAGTTCTCGTTGACCGCCTCGGAGAGCAGGAAGTTCGTCTCCTGCTCCTTGATCGAGTAGAGCAGCCGCCTGGTGAACGAGCCGATCTCGACGCCACCCTCACCGGTGTAGGTGTAGTACTGCTCGCCCCCGGTGGTCGGGGTGGGCCTGTCGAACTCGGCGTTCTTACCCTCCTCGGTCTGACCGACGATGGCGTAGTCGTCGGCCTGCATCCGCTCGCCGTAGTAGATCCGCGGCTGGCTGGCCGGGATCTGCTCGGTCTGCGAGGAGCACGCCTCCTGTGCCTTCTCGCCGAGGAAGCCGGAGACGAAGTACGGCTGCCCACCGCAGACCACCTGGTTGGCCGGGGCCCCGACCAGGCCGTAGCCGTGGGTGTAGACGGTGTGCCGGTTGATCCAGTTGTTCTGCTGGTCGGTCAGCTCGCCGTAGTTGATCTCACGAACCCCGACCACGTAGTCGGAGGTCTTGTTCTGCACCGCGTACCTGTCGATGTCCAGCTTGGGGCCGAAGTCGTAGAACCCCCGGACCTGCTGGAGCTGGGTGTACGTCTCGGAGACCAGCTGCGGGTCGAGCAGCCGGACGTTCGGCACCACCGAGGTGTCGGTGGCCAGGCTGGCCGGTGGCACCAGGTTGCTGGCCGCGTACCCCTTGGTCTGCACCTCGGCTATGTCGTACGCGGCGCGGGTGGCGTCGATGCTGCGCTGGATGTACGGGGCCTCCTTGTCCCGGGCGCTCGGCTTGACCTCGAAGGTCTGCACCGCCCACGGGTAGATGCCACCGATCGCGACGGCGGAGACCCCGAGCAGGGCCAGCGAGATGCCCGGCCAGACCAGGTTCCGCATCACCGCGTTGGAGAAGACGATGATGGCGATGGCCACCACCACCGAGATGTACGCCAGGATCTCCTTCGCCGGCAGCAGCGCGTTGACGTCGGCGTAGCCCGCGCCGTACAGCTTGGCGCCCTCGTTGTACTCCAGCAGCATGGCCCGCCGGTCCAGCACGTACGCGACGGCCTTGAGCAGGACGAAGACCGCGACCAGCGTGCTCAGGTGGGCGCGGGCGGCGCCTGTCATCCGGTCGCCGACGCCCTGCAGGCGTACCCCGCCGAAGATGTAGTGCACGGCCAACACGCCGATCAGGGCCAGCACCACTGCGGTGAAACCGACCCCGAGCAGGTAGCGCCAGAACGGCAGCTGGAAGACGTAGAAGCCGACGTCGATGCCGAACTCCGGGTCCTTGACACCGAAGTCGCCGCCGTTGCGGAACAGCAGCCACTGGGGCCAGCGGCCCTGCGCGGAGAGCCCGGCGAACAGGCCGAGCACCACGGCGGTCAGGCTGATCCAGCTGCCGATCCGGGGCGCGAGCAGCATCCGGTACCGCTCCAGGGTGGCCTGCTCCAGCGAGTGCGGGCGCAGCTTCGGCCGCAGCCGGTAGGCCAACCACAGGTTTCCGCCCACGAACGCGGCCAGGCCCAGCCCGACGGCGAGGAAGAGCAGCACCCGGGTCAGCAGCACGCCGGTGAAGACCTGGGTGTAGCGGACCTCGTCGAACCAGAGCCAGTCGGTCCACGCCTGCACCCCCCAGCCCAGCAGGGTGAACAGGAGGAACACCCCGACCAGGACCCCGATGGTGACGCGTCCGCGCCGACTCATCCTCGGCAGGGGGCTGCTACGCATGACCACTGTTTGGCTCCGCACGCTCGATCTGATCGGCTCCGGACAGGCACCCAGAGTACGGGGTGTTCCTGAACGCCTCGGGTCAGGTCGCGCCGGGTCGGTCCGGTGGCACCGGCCTCAGCAGCGGGTCGGCTCTCCACCGGCGCGCAACGTGTCCAGCGCGGTCAATGCGTCGTCCAGCGAGCCGACCCTGAGCATGGGCAGACCGGGCTGCGGGTTGCGGACCGCCTCGGCGCAGTTGTCGGCGGGGACCAGGAACACCTTGGCACCTGCCTTCTTCGCGCCGACCAGCTTCTGCGCGATGCCGCCGATCGGGCCGACCCGGCCCTCGTCGTCGATGGTGCCGGTGCCGGCGATGACCTTCCCACCGGTGAGATCCTCCGGCTTGAGCTTGTCGATGATGCCGAGGGCGAACATCAGCCCGGCGCTCGGGCCGCCGATGTCGTTCAGGTCGATCTTCAGGCTGAACGGGTGCGGCTGCCGCTGGTCGGGGACCACCCCGATGCGCGGCCGGCCGTCGGCCTCCCGGCTGGTCACGGTGGCGCTGCCGGCGGTGCCGTCGCGGACGTACCCGATGGTCAGCCGGGTGCCGGCGGGCTTGCCCCGGACCAGCTCGACCAGCCGGGTCGCGGAGGTGACCTTGGCCCCGTCGACGGTGACGATCACGTCACCGGCCTTCAGCACACCGGCCGCCGAACCGTCCGCGGCCACCTCCTTCGCCACCACCTCGACCGGGTAGCCGAGCTTGACCAGCGCGGCGGTCTCGGCGCTGCTCTGCGAGTTCTGGAAGTCCTCGGCGTTGCGCTTCTCGACCTCCTCCTGCGACTCGCCCGGCGGGTAGACCAGTTCCCGGGGCACCACCGCCTCGTCCTTCGACAGCCAACCGGCGATCGCGGCGCGCAGCTTCACCGTCGGCTGCACGCCGACAGTGGTCATCCGGAGCTGACCGGCGGAGGTGGACGTCTCCCGGCCGCTGACCTGGATGACCTCCTTGCCCGCGGAGGTGCCGAGCGTGTTCACCGTCGGCCCGGGGCCGAGCACCACGTACGGGATGGGTGCGCCGAGCACGCCGATGCTCAGCAGGGTGGTGAGCAGGGCACCGAGGAGGACGGTCACGCCACGACGTCGCATGCGGCAGAGCGTACCGACAGGTGGCGGCGACTCCGGCGCGCTGCGGCGGACTTCGCCCTCAGCGCAACGCCAGTGGCGGCTACCAGGGGCGCGGCGCGCGTACCGTAGACGTCGTGCCTGATATTCCGTTCGGTTTCGCGCTCCCGGGTGGGCAACCACCAGACCCCAACGATCCCGCGCAGATGCAGCAGTTCATGTCGCAGTTGCAGCACCTGCTCTCCGCGCCGGGCAGCGGGCCGGTCAACTGGGACCTGGCCCGTCAGGTGGCCGCCAGCCAGCTCGCGGCCACGGGTGATCCGATGGCCTCCCCCTACGAGCGGCACGCGGTGGAGGAGGCGCTGCGCCTGGCCGATCTGTGGCTGGAGCCGGCGTCGGCCTGGCCGACCGGCATCCGCACCTCCGTGGCGTGGAACCGCAACGAGTGGATCTACAAGACGCTCGACGTCTGGCGCAAGCTCTGCGACCCGGTGGCCAGCCGGATGGTCGGCGCGATGGGCGACCTGGTCCCGCCGGAGGCCCGTGCCCAGCTCGGCCCGATGCAGTCGATGGTCGCCACCCTGGGCGGGGCGCTCTTCGGCGGCCAGCTCGGCCAGGCCCTCGGCCAGCTCGCCGCAGAGGTGCTCTCCGCCGGCGACATCGGCCTGCCGCTCGGCCCGGCCGGCACCGCCGCACTGATCCCGGCCAACATCCGGGTGTACGGCGAGGGCCTGGAGCTGCCCGAGGACGAGGTACGCCTCTACGTCGCCCTACGCGAGGCCGCCCACCAGCGGCTCTTCGAGCACGTCCCGTGGCTGCGCGGGCACGTGCTGACCGCTGTGGAGAACTACGCGTCAGGCATCCGGGTCAACCGGGAGGCGATCGAGGAGGCGATGGGCCGGGTCGACCCGACCGACCCGGAGTCGATGCAGGCGATCGCCCTGGAGGGGATCTTCACCCCGGAGGACACCCCGGCGCAGAAGGCGTCCCTGGCCCGGCTGGAGACGGTGCTCGCGCTGGTCGAGGGCTGGGTCTGCCACGTGGTCGACAGTGCCGCCGCCGACCGGCTGCCCAACGTGGTCCGCCTCGGTGAGGCGTTCCGTCGTCGCCGGGCGGCCGGCGGGCCGGCCGAACAGACCTTCGCCGCCCTGGTCGGCCTGGAGCTGCGTCCGCGCCGGCTGCGGGAGGCCTCGGCGCTGTGGGCGGCGTTGACCGAGCACCGGGGCATCGCCGGCCGGGACGCGGTCTGGGGCCACCCCGACCTGCTCCCCTCCGACGCGGACTTCGCCGACCCGGTGGCGTTCGCGACCACCTCGGCGGATCTCGACGACGAGCTGGCCAACTTCGACTTCACCGCCCCCGGCGGCCCCGAGGAGCAGGCCCCGGGCAGCCGCCCCCGTCCCGACGACCCCGACGGCGACCCCGACCGCCCCTGACCGCCCCGATGCCCTGACCGGCTCCCCGCCCTGACCGGTCCCTACCTGCCGCGACGCCGGCCGGACCCACCCGACTCCCGGCCGGTCAGGCGCGGTGGCCGGTCAGGCGCGGTGGCCGGTCAGGCGCGGTGGCCGGAGAGCAGGGCACGGGTGGCCTCCCAGCCCTCGACCGCCGGGTCCAGGGCGGCCAGGTCGGCCGGGCCGCGCAGCCGGTGCCAGCCGGGGGTGACCGCCACGTCGGCCGGGGCGGGCGCCGCGCGACGCAGGTCCGCCGGCCCGGCGACGTCCAGGTCCAGCACCGGCAGCCAATCGGGTACGGGTAACCGCGACGCCACGCCGAGCAGCCCGGCAGCGCCACCACCCTCGACCGGGGCGACGGCGACGGATCGACTGGTCAGTGGCCGGAGCAGCTTGCCGAGGGTGAGCCCCGGCAGGTCCGGGGCATCGGCGGCGACCACGGCAGCCTGGTCGTACCCGGCGAGGGCGGCCAGCGCCGCGGTGACGGTCGGCTCGGGCACCTCGTACACGACGGTGTCGGGCCAGCGCACCGCGTCGGCGAGCCAGCGGTCGGCCGGGGTCACGGCGACAGCGGTCTCCACCTCGGCGAGGGTGGCGAGCAGGTCCACCACGTCCTCGGCCAGCGCGGTGCGCCAGTCCACCAGGCCGATCCCGGGCGGCGACCAGGCCACCGGGCCGAGTAACGCCACCACCACCCGTCGGACCATTCCCCGACCCTAGCGGGCACGCCTCCCCGTCCTCCAGCGGGCACGCCTCCGATCGCTGGAGGACGGGGCGGCGGCGAAGCAGGGGCAGCAGAGGCCGGGGCAGCGGAGGCGACGTGGGGTCAGCCGGGGACCGGGGCAGCAGCGGCGGCGATGCGGAGTCAGCCGGGGACCGGGACGGCGGAGGCGGCGGCCACCCCCTCCAGGTAGCCCCGGGCCCGCTCGGTCTTCGCGTACCGGCCGACGAGGGCCCAGAAGCGGGCGTTGTGGCTCGGCACGATGAGGTGCGCCAACTCGTGCAGCAGCACGTAGTCGAGCACCCAGTCGGGCATGTCCTGGAGCCGGTGCGAGATCCGGATGGTCCGGTCGGCGGGGGTGCAGGACCCCCATCTGCCGTTCTGGTTGGTGACCCACCGGACGCTGGCCGGCAGGGCGTCGCCGCCCTGGTCGGAGAGGTACATGCTGATCAGCCGGAGCGCCCGGTCGAGCAGTTCGGTGTCGTTGCGGGTCAACCGGTCCTCCCGGGCGGCGAGCCGGGCGAGCATCCGGTCGACCCACTCGCTCTCCTCGGCTCGGGAGAACTGGTCGGGGATGAGGACCACGACCCGCTCGCCGTCCCGGTAGGCGGACACCGTGCGTCGCCGGCGCTGACTGCGCCGTACCTCGACGACTGGCTTCCGCGCCGCCGCCATCAGTGGGCCGCGCAGCCGTGGTTTCCTGCCACGAAGGAAAGCTAATGCGTACTGACCAGGGGTCCGCAAGGGTCAACACCCCGACGCGCGCCCGGAAAATGATGATTGGTGGTAAGGAGTCCGAAAAAAACTGGTGATCACCTTGGGGTTCGGCCCTCGTCACCCTTCGTGGCCGGCTCCACGGCGTCCGCCCGCAACGATCTCCACGGTGGGTGAGCGACCCGGGCGGCGTCCCCACACCCCCTCCGGGGGACCCGAGCGGGGTTCCACACGGCGTGTCCCCGGCAAACTCACTTATCCCACCTAATTCGGGATGCACACTCTCGACGTCGACTTGCTCACAGTGTCGATGCACAGCTGACATGGAACTGCCCAGAGCTGGGTAGGGTCCGCCAACCGGTGGTCACGTGGGTGACCGCCGGAGAAGGACCCGGCGTCGGCGCCCCGCGTGGCCCGCCGCCGGGAGCACCGTCGGGCCGACGTGCCCGCCGGACGAGACGAGGAGGCTACCGTGGCCGACCAGGCCCAGACCTACAACGGTTACTGCGTCAAGTGCAAGGAGAAGCGGGACTTCGAGGGGCACGTCGAGGTCTCGAAGACCGGGATGAACATGGCCAAGGGCAAGTGTCCGGTGTGCGGCACAACAGTGAACCGCATCCTGGGCAAGGCCAAGGTCTGACCCGTCCGGGTGCGACGCGGGAGGGGCGGCCGACGAGGCCGCCCCTCCCGCACGTCCGGGTCCGGGAGGCCGAGCCGACGCGAAGGTGGGGCCGCTTCTCGGGTACGCCTGCCGGCGGGCCCGAGGGACGGGCTGTCAGCTAGGCGACATCACTGCCCGTGAACTGTGGATAACTCGTCGATTCCTGTGGACAACGCTGGATCTGGCGCTGCACACCTGTGGACAACGAGCGACTCACCGCAGGGATTCGATCACGATTCGTCATCATGACTCAGTCCCGCACCATGCCGTCCCGCGCCGCACCGTCCCACACAGAGCCCTCCCACACAGAGTCCTCCCCTGTTGGGCCCTCCGGCACGTCCTCCCCTGTTGAGCCCTCCGGCACGGAACCCTCCCGTACCGCGCTGCTCCGCCCCGCCCTGTTACCGGGCCTCACCCGGCTCTGGCGGGACCGGCACACCCTGCAACTGGGGCTGGCTCCGGGCCGGGCCGTACTGCTGGAGGTGACCGACTCACGCCTCCCCCGGCTACTCGACCTGCTCGACGGCACCCGCAGCGAGCGCGGCATCCTGGTGGACGCGGCGAACTTCCAGGTCGACCCCGGTCAGGTACGCGGACTGATCGACACGCTGCACGCCGCCGGGCTCGTCGTACCGGCGCACACCCTGCTTCCCCGCGACCTCACCGGCCCGGACCGGACCCGGCTCGCCGCGGAGGCCGGGGCGCTCGCCCTGGCCACGCCCACCCTGGCCGGCACCCCGGCCCAGGTGCTGCGCCGCAGACGCGTCGCCCGGGTGGTGGTGGCCGGAGCGGGCCGGCTCGGCGCACCCGTCGCCGTGGCTCTGGCCCAGGCCGGCGTGGGTCACGTGTCGGCCGAGCTGACCGGCCCGGTGCACCCGGGCGACCTGGTCGGGACCGGACTGGTCGCGACCGACGTCGGCCAGCCGCTGGCAGGCGCGGTCCGGACCGTCATCGAACGCGTCGCCCCGGGCACCCGGACCGGGCCAGCCGGCCGACGCCGGGTCGAACTGGTGGTGCAACTCGGCACGGACCGGCCGGCGGACCTGCTCGCCACCGGGTACGCCCGGCGTCGCCAACCGCACCTGCTGCTCACCCTCCGGGAGGGGGTGCCGGTGGTCGGTCCGCTGGTCCGGCCCCCGGCGGGACCCTGCCTGCACTGCCTGGACCTGCACCGCACCGAGCGCGACCCGGATTGGCCCGCGTTGGCCGCCCAACTCGCCACCGGCCCGGCTGACCAGTCCTGCGGCACTGCCACCCTGCTCGCTGCGGTCGGCTACGCGGTCGCCGAGGCGCTGGCCCAGGTCGACGGGGGCACGCCGGAGACGGTGGGCTGTGCGGTGGAGGTCGGGTCGGCCGGCCGGTTCCGCCGTCGGGTCTGGGCCCCGCACCCCGGTTGCTCCTGCTCCGGCGCCGGCCGTCGATGGTGACCACGCCCGGCCCCACCGGGAATACGAAGGGAGCCCGGAAGGGACGCGGAAGGGGTATGCAGGCACCCGGCCCGGCTTCGGAGCAGCACCGGGGCCACGAAGTCGGTAACAATGGCCAAGTGACCGACATCCCGCGCCGCGCCGTGTCCCGGACCGCCAAGCTCGCCGCTCTGCCGCTCGGCTTCGCCGGTCGGACCGTCCTCGGGATGGGTAAGCGCGTCACCGGCATCGCCTCCGACGTCATCTCCGCCGAGATCCAGCAACGCACCGCCGAGCAGCTCTTCAGCGTCCTCGGGCAGCTCAAGGGCGGGGCGATGAAGTTCGGCCAGGCCCTGTCGGTGTTCGAGGCGGCGCTACCGGACGAGATCGCCGCGCCCTACCGGCAGGCCCTGACGAAGCTCCAGGAGGCCGCCCCGCCGCTGCCGGTGGCGAGCGTGCACAAGGTGCTCACCGAGCAGCTCGGGCCGGACTGGCGGGACCGGTTCGTGGAGTTCGACGACACCCCGGCCGCGGCGGCCAGCATCGGCCAGGTGCACCGGGCGGTGTGGCGGGATCCGGAGACCGGGGTGTCCCGGGCCGCCGCCGTCAAGATCCAGTACCCGGGCGCGGGCGACGCGCTGCTCGCCGACCTCAAGCAGCTCTCCCGGCTCGGCGGGATGTTCCGGGTCATCCAACCCGGCCTGGACGTCAAGCCGCTCCTGGCCGAGCTGCGGGAACGGATCACCGAGGAGCTGGACTACGAACTGGAGGCCGAGTCGCAGCGCGCCTTCGCCGCCGCGTACGCCGACGACCCGGAGATCTTCATCCCGGCGGTGCTCTCCGCCTCGCCCCGGGTGCTGGTCACCGAGTGGATCGAGGGAACCCCACTGGCGGACATCATCCGGGAGGGCACCGAGGAGCAGCGCAACTCCGCCGGGCGGTTGATGGCGATCCTGCACCTGTCCGCCCCGCCCCGGGCCGGGCTGCTGCACGCCGACCCGCACCCGGGCAACTTCCGGCTGCTGCCGGACGGCCGGCTCGGTGTGATCGACTTCGGGGCGGTGGCCCGGATGCCCGAGGGCACCCCGGAACCGATCGGCCGACTGCTCGGGCTGTCGCTGCGCGGTGAGGCCGACGCGGTCGTCGCCGGGCTGCGCGAGGAGGGCTTCGTCAACCCGACCGAGCCGATCGACGCACCGGCGCTGCTGGACTACATCCGGCCCATGCTGGACCCGGTGGCGCAGGAGGAGTTCCGGTTCACCCGGGCCTGGCTGCGCGCCGAGGCGACCCGGCTGGCCAGCCCGAAGTCGCCCGCCTTCCAGCTCAGTCGGCAGCTCAACCTGCCGCCGTCGTACCTGCTCATCCACCGGGTGACGCTGGGCTCGATCGGGGTGCTCTGCCAGTTGGAGGCGAAGGCGCCCTACCGGGGCATCCTGGAACGGTGGCTGCCCGGTTTCGCCCCGGTGGCCTGACGACCCGACGAGGAGCGGGGGCGGTGACCGGATTCCGGTCACCGCCCCCGCCTGTCGGTGGTGCTCTAGAGAACGCCCAGTTCGCGAGCCGACTGGCTCCGGCTCTTCATCGCGACGGTACGGGCAGAACGGTGCGCCTCAGTGCTCGTGGTGGTACGACCGGCCTGAGGCCGGCGCATTCGAGCCCGGGACAACGCTTCGTGGAGTAGTTGCATCTCGGTTCCATTCGGCAGGTGCAGCATCGGGGTCAACTTTCTCGCGGCCGATGATCATCGGCGGGTGGGTGGAACGGATCGGGTAGGTCAGGCTGCCAGTCGGACCGCACTGCGCGAGGTGGCCACACCACTGGCCGCCAACCGCGCCTCGGCCTCGACCTGAAGGGCCGCGTCACGGGCGAGGTCCTCCTTACGCGGACGGCCCCGGGGCCGCTTACGCGGGACGACCGCGCCACGCTCGAAGATCTCGCCGCCCCAGACGCCCCAGGGCTCGGCCCGCTCGACCGCACCGGCCAGGCACTCGACGCGCAGCGGGCAGTCCCCGCAGAGCGACTTGGCGAGTTCCAGGTCGGTGGGCGAGTCGGAGAACCACAGGTCGGGGTCGAACTTCCGGCAGGGCAGGTTCGCCTCCAGCTCGACGCTCACGTCGAGGGGGGCCAACGCCAGACTCATCTCCCGGTCACCTCTCTCTCACTTCGATCTCGTGGATCGCATTTCCGACGTACTTCGACGGGCAAAAAACTGAGGCCGCGGATCCCGGTGAGCGGGTTCCGCGGCCTCGAGGTGAGCCGGTGGTCTGATATCAGACCGGTCTCCCTCGAGGTGGAACGCCGCGGACATCCATGTGCTTCTTGGCGACATCGATGCCCAGACCCGTGAAGCCACTGGTCCCCTCGGCTCCCGCAGTGGGCGCAACAGTCAGGTTCAGCTCGGCCTGAACCGAGACCTGGTGCACCTGCGGGATCGACGGTCGCGGAGCGGCAGCTGCCACCCGGAGGACCGCCGGCGGAGTGAAGGCAGCTGACATCACCGCCGAACGCTCGTAATTGAAGATCTCCACGGGTGCCACCTCCCTCACGTTCCTCGTACCGACTGGACCAGCCCCGTGAGCAGCCGAAATGGCGCTGCTCCCGAGGTGCGTTCTGAGGCTATTCCTCGCGCCGGGGCGAGGGCAAACGAATTTACGACGAGATTTCGAAAGTTTTCTCCGGACCGATGTCGTCCACCGCGGCGCCGTCCACCAACGCCAGCACCGCCTCGCCGTAGAGGCCGAGTTTGCGGGGGCCGATGCCGGCGATGGCGATCAGCTCCTCCACCCGACCCGGCCGCCGTTCGGCGAGCGCGACGAGGGTGGCGTCGGTGAAGACCACGTACGCCGGGATCCGCTGCGCCCCGGCCACCCGGGCACGCCAGTCGCAGAGCCGCTCGTACAGGTTCTCGTCGATGTCGGACGGACAGGTCGGGCAGCGGCCCAGCTTGCGGTCCGCGCCGGCGAGCAGGGTCGCACCGCAGATCCGGCAGGAGACCACCTGGGGCCGCCGACGCTCCACCGCCCGCTTCGTCCCGCCCGTCCCACCCGCCCGGCCCGTGCCGGCCCGTTCACCACCGCCGGTCCGGTCCAGCTGGGGCAGGAAGCGCGACGGGCGGCGGGCCCGCCCACCCGGCGAGCGGGCCGAGGCGTACGACAGCCAGAGCCACTGCCGGGCCCGGGTGATCCCGACGTAGAGCAGCCGCCGCTCCTCCTCGACCTGCTCCGGGGTACGGGCGTACGAGGTGGGCAGGGTGCCCTCGGCGAGCCCGACCAGGAAGACCGCGTCCCACTCCAGGCCCTTGGCCGAGTGCAGCGACGCCAGGGTCACCCCGTCCACGGTCGGCACGTGCTGCTGGGCGGCCCGCCGGGCCAGCTCGTCGTTGAAGTCCGCCAGGGTGGCCGGGCGCTCCACCGCCGCCGCCTCGCCGATCGGCAGCACCTCGGGGGTGGCCGCGTACTCGTCGGCGAGTTGGACGAGCGCGGCGAGCGCCTCCCAGCGCTCCCGGGCGGCGCCGCCGGGCGGGGCCGCGTCGGGCGCCCAGCCGATGGCGGTCAGCGCCTCCCGGACCGCGATCGGCAGCGGGGTCTCGCCCGGGATCGAGCGGGTCGCGGCCCGCAGCGCCACCATCGCCTGACGTACCTCGGTCCGCTCGAAGAACCGCTCCGCCCCCTGGACCACGTACGGCACGCCGACCTCGGTCAGCGCCTTCTCGTACGCCTCGGACTGGGCGTTGGTGCGGAACAGCACGGCGATCTCCTTCGCCGGGGTGCCCGCGTCGACGAGCGTCCGGCAGCGGGCCGCCACCGCGTTGGCCTCGGCCGGCTCGTCGGTGAAGATCCGCAGCTCCGGTTCGGGGCCGGGTGGGCGCTGGCCGTGCAGCTCCAGCCGCAGCCGCGCCTCGGTGCCCCGGGCCTGGCTGATCACCGCGTTGGCCAGCCCGACCACCTGCGGGGTGGACCGGTAGTCGCGGACCAGCCGGACCACCGTGGCCTCCCGGTGCCGACGCGGGAAGTCGACCAGGTAGGCCGAGGTGGCCCCGGTGAACGAGTAGATCGTCTGGCTGGCGTCACCGACCACCGTCACGTCGTCCCGGCCGCCCAGCCAGGCGTCGAGCAGCCGCTGCTGGAGCGGGTTGACGTCCTGGTACTCGTCGACGACGAAGTGCCGGTACTGGCCGCGTACCTGCTCGGCCACGTCCCGGTGTTCCTCGATGCCCCAGACCGCGGCCCGCAGCATGTCCTCGAAGTCGATCACCCCGGAGGACCGTTTCAGCCGTTCGTACGCGGTGAAGACCTCGGCCACCCGCGCCGGCTCGTGCGGCGTCTCGCGCAGCGCCTTCGCCGCGGCGACCACGTACTCGCCCGGCTCGACGAGCGACGACTTGGCCCACTCGATCTCGCCGGCCAGGTCCCGGGCGGCGGCCCGGTCGGCCCGCAGGCCGACCTTGGCGGCGGCCAGGGTGACCACCCGGACCTTGCTGTCCAGCAGCTCCGGCATGGCCCGCCCGGACAGCAGCCGGGGGGCGAAGTAGCGCACCTGACGCAGCGCCGCCGCGTGGAACGTCCGCGCCTGCACCCCCGGCACCCCGATCAGGGCGAGTCGGTTCCGCATCTCTGCGGCGGCCCGCGCGGTGAAGGTGACCGCGAGCACGTGCCGGCCGACGATCTCGCCGGTCAGCACCCGGTGGGCGATCCGGGAGGTCACCGCCCGGGTCTTGCCGGTGCCGGCGCCGGCCAGGACGCAGACCGGGCCGGCCGGGGCGGTCACCGCCGACCGCTGTTCCGGATCCAGCCCGGCGAGCACCGTCTCCGCCGAGTGAACCACCACAGCGTGGAATCATTCCAGCTCCGGCTGATGTTGTACCGGTCAGCCCGACCTGACCGGGCCGGTGCGACGACCGCTGGAGGATTCGACGATGTTGACCATGTATTCCACCCCGTGGTGCGGCTACTGCCACCGGCTGAAGTCGCAGCTGGACCGGGAAGGCATCGGGTACGAGGTGGTCGACATCGAGCAGGACCCGAAGGCCGCGGACTTCGTGATGAGCGTCAACGGCGGCAACCAGACCGTGCCGACGCTGCGCTTCGCCGACGGCAGCGCGCTGACCAACCCGTCCATCACCCAGGTCAAGCAGCACCTGGCCACCCTTCCGGGCTGACCTCCCGGTACCCCGCCACCACGGAGCGGCCGGCCCCACCGGGCCGGCCGCTCCGCGTCGGCTCCGGGTTCACCGACCGGGCATCCGGTGGGCGGTGGGGTCGGGCAGCGGACGGCGGGGAACCGGGATGTGGGCGACGGGCGTGGGACCGGGCGGGGCCGGTGGCGCGGTCGGGATCGGGGTGGGCGGGGTGGGCGGGTTCGGCGGGGTGGGCGGGTTCGGCGGGGTGAGGCGGCGGCCCTGCCAGAGCCAGAGACCGGCGAGCGTGGTGACCACCCCGACGAGGGCGAAGAGCAGCCGGTAGTCGAACACGCCGACGAGCAGCGCCCCGGCCCCGATGGAGACCGCCTGCGGTCCGCTGACCAGCGCCTCGGAGGCGGCGGTGACCCGGCCGAGCAACCCGGGCGGGGTGCGCCGTTGGATCAGCGTGGTCAGCCCGACCACGGTCAACGGCAGGGAGAGTCCGGCGAGCAGCAGCGCCAGCACGCCGAGCCGCAGGTCCGGCCAGGCCAGGGCCAGCGCGGCCGGGCCGAAGAGGGCCACCCCGGTGGCGAGTGACCCCAGCTCACCCACCCTGCGGACGACCGTCGGCGAGATCAGGCCACCCACCAGCCCACCGACCCCCTGCACGGTGATCAGCACCCCGACGAAGGCGGCGTCACGGCGCAGCCCCTGGTCGACGTACGCGAAGATCAGCGACTCGGTGAAGCCCATCACGAGCGAGCCCAGCCCGTACCCGAGCAGGGCCCGGCGCAGGGCCGCCTCACGGGTCAGGTGACGCAGCCCGGCGCCCAGCTCCGCCGGCCAGCGCAGGGTGGCGGTGGCGGGCGGGTGCTCGGTCACCCGGAGCAGCCCCACCACGGCGGCGGCGACCACGAACCCGGTCATCGCCAGGCTGGTGAGCAGCCAACCGCCGACCGCCGCGTACAGGGCCGCCCCGGCCAGCGGACCGCCGAGGCGAAGGCCCTGCCGGACGGTCTGCAGCGCCCCGTTCGCGTCGGCCAGCAACGCGCCCGGCACGAGCTGGCGGAGCAGCCCGCTCAGGGTCGCGTGCAGCGTCAGGTAGGACAGTCCGTAGCAGGCGGCCACCAAATAGACGATCCAGACGTCGGCCCGGTCGCGGACCGCGAAGAGCGGGGTGAGCAGCACCGCCGTGCCGAGGTTGGCGGCCACGAAGAACGGCTGGCGGCGGTAACGGTCGACGACCCAGCCGACCAGCGGGGCCAGGGCCATCGGCGCGATGATCGCGAAGATGGTCGCACCGGCCAGCCCGTCGGAGCCGGTCAGGTCCTTGACCCAGATGGCGAGGGCGAGCGGCAGCATCGACTCTGCCGCCATGCTGGCCAGCAGCGCGACGAAGAGCAGACGGAAGTCGGGGCGGCGCAGGACGGCGCGCATGGGGGTTCCCTCCGGGGGATGGCGCCCGGGCGGACGCGTACGGGGAACCGCCGTCGGGTGGGGGCGGGGGCGTCCCCGGGGCCGGCGGGCAGGTTCCAGAGTCCTCTTTTTGTCGCAAGACACGCCCTCGCCGGGACCTCCGACGCCGGTCGCGCCGTCCATACTGACCGTGGGGGGCGAATTTCATACAGTTACCGTCGCGTCCCGCGACGGTCGACGGAATCGAGGACACCGTGCCTCCTGCCGTACCGAGTCCGATCCTGCGCAGGCGCAGGCTCGGCAGTGACCTGCGTCGCCTGCGCGAGGCGGCGGGACTCACCGGGGACCAGGTGATCGAGCGGATCGGCTGGGCGTCGGCCTCGAAGCTCTCCCGACTGGAGAACGGCCGCAGCCGGCCCGACCCGGAGGACGTCCGCGCCCTGCTCGACCTCTACGAGGCCGACACCGAGCTGCGGGAGGAGCTGCTCGTCATCACCGAGGAGGCCGGCGACATGCGCGCCTGGCGCAGGTCGTACCCGGTGATGACCCGGCAACAGCTGGGGTGGGCGGAGTTGGAGGCGGGCTGCGCCCAGATCCGCGAGTACAACCCGGTGCTGGTGCCGGGCCTGTTGCAGACCGAGGGGTACGCCCGGCTGCGGATCGTCTCGGCCAACGCCGCTGCCGCGGGAGCGGCCGACCCGTCCGTCCGGGACGACCCGGAGACCGAGGTCAAGGCACGGTTGGGTCGGCAGTCCCTGCTGGACCGGCCGGACGGTCCCGGCTACACGGCCGTGCTGGAGGAGGCGGCCCTGGGGCGGCGGGCCTGCCCGTCGGAGGTGCTGCGGGAACAGCTCGCCCACCTCTGTGAGCTGGCCATGTTGCCGAACGTGACGCTGCACCTGTTGCTGCGGGACACCCGGATCGGCGAGTTCTACCTGCCGCCGACTGCCTTTTCGCTCTACCGGTTCGCCGATCCGCAGGATCCGGAGACGCTGGCGATCGAAGGAGGCTTCATCGACGTCATGTCGACCGAGGCATCCACGGTAAATCACTATAAAGTGGCATTTGAGTGGCTTTGCTCGGCGGCGCTCTCCGCATCGGACACCCTCACCTGGCTCTTCGCGGCGTCGGGACGGCTGACCGACACGGCGGCCTCGTCCACGGCGGCCCCTGGTCCGACGGCAGCGCCGGTCCAACGCCGCCGCCGACCCGGGCGCCTGACGGATCGGTGATCCACACCGGCCCGTCGGGGCCGGGCGACCGCCGCTCGTTCCGTCGAGGCAGTTCCAGCAACCAGGAGCAGAACCATGAACGAGATCCAGGAGACCGTGCCCGCCGACGCGCGCTGGCACAAGAGCACCCGCAGCCAGACGTCCAACTGCGTGGAGGTCGCCCAGCTGCGCACCGCGACGGCCCAGGTGGCGCTGCGGGACAGCAAGGACCCGAGCGGCCCGATACTGCTGTTCCCGCGGGCCGGGTGGCTCGGGTTCATCGAGGGTACGAAGAACGGGCAGTTCGCACTGGACTGATCCGGTGACCGGGTGGGGCCGTCGGCGAGGCTGCCGGCGGCTCCACGTCGCCCGGGTCACGAGGCCGCAGCGCACTCCCTCCGGCCGTCGCGGTCGGGTGGGGTCAGCAGTGGCCGTCGAGCCAGCGGTGGATCAGGAAGAGGGCGATCGACGACGGCGGCGGCAGGATCACCCGGTCGCCGTCCCCGGCGTCCACCGCCCGGCCGGCCAGCACCGCGCCGATCTCGCGCCGGGTGAACCAGCGGGCGTACGCGATCTCGGTCGGGTCGACCCGCACCGGCTCCCCCGGGTCCGCCTCGGCCAGGTAGCCCAGCATCAACGAACCGGGGAACGGCCAGGCCTGGCTGCCCGCGTACGTGATCCGCTCGACCCCGACGCCTACCTCCTCGCGGACCTCGCGCAGCACGGCCGCCTCGGCCGACTCCCCCGGCTCGACGTAACCGGCGAGACAGGAGAAACGCCGCTGCCCCGGGGTACGCGGCCAGGTGGCGTTGTTGCCGAGCAGGCAACGACCGTCCGGGCCGTCCACCCCATCGTGCACCAGGACGATCATCGCCGGGTCGGTACGCGGCCAGGCCCGCCGGCCGTCCCCGTCCACCCGCGACCAGCCACCCTCGTCGACCTCGGTCCGGTGCCCGGTGCGGGGTGACCAGCCGTGCCCCAGGTGCCAGTTGACCAGGGCGAGCGCCGTGGTGAAGATCCCGGCGTCCCGATCGTCGAGCAGGTGGCCGATCTCCCGCAGGTTGGCCTCCCGGGTGCCCGGCAGCTCGGGCAGCGGGGCGTCCACCGCGAAGACCGGCACCCCGTCGGGCTCCACCCCCAGGAAGAGCGGGAACGCCTCCCCCAGCGGGCCGACCTCGACGGCGTCCCGCAGCACCAGCACCGGCGGATTCACCTCCGTGCGGATCAGCGCCCGCCCGTCCCGGGCCGAATCCAGCACCAGCACCCGGGCCCGCTGCCACGCCTGCGCCAACCACTGCGGATCGGTACGCCGGTGCGCCGCCCGGTCCAGCGTGGAACGGGCCAGCGGCGGCGCGGTCTCACCGCTCACGCCGACTCCGTACGGATCGGGGTGAGGGCGGCCAGCGGACCGGCGACCCGCTCGGCGTCACCGAGCACCACCACGACCGCCCGCGCCGGGGCGAGATACCGGGCCCCCGCCTCGGCGACGTCGTCGACGGTGGCCTTCGCCAGCCGGGCGGCGTGCTCGGCGAGGAAGTCCAACCGCAGCCCGTTGCCGGCGTACGCGCTTGTCAACGCGGCCAACCCGGCCTGGGTGGAGATGCCGAGCTGGAGGGTGCCCAGGGCGTACTGGCGGGCCTGCTCCAACTCGTCCGCACCGGGCGGCACCGAGGCCAGCCGACCCAGCTCGTACGTCGTCTCCAGCAGGGCCGGGCCGGTCACCTCGGTCGCCACGTCGGCACCGGCGACCAGCACCGATCCGGCGACGGAGTGCTCGACCGACGAGTGCGGGCCGTAGGTGTAACCCTTGTCCTCCCGGATGTTCTCCGTCCAGCGGGACGAGAAGTAGCCGCCGAAGATCAGGTTGGCCAGTTGCAGTGCGGCGTGGTCCGGGTGGGTGCGGGGCACCGCCGGCAGCGCGATCCGCAGCGACGACTGCACCGAGCCCGGCCGGTCCACCAGCAGCAGCTGCCCGGGTTCCAGCGGTGGCGCGGGCGGCAGGTCGACGCCCCGACTGTCCCCGGTCCAGCCGGCCAGCGCCTTCTCCGCGGCGTCCAGCGCGCGTTCCGGCTGCACGTCGCCGACCAGCACCAGCACCGCCTCGGCCGGGTGCACCCGCTCGGCGTGCAACCGGCGCAGCGCCGCCGGGCGGACCGCGCGGACCTGCTCCGGCTCCGGGGTCTGCACCGCGTACGGGTGCCGGCCGTAGATCCGCCGGAGCAGCGCGGTACGGGCCAGATGGGCGGGCTGACTCTGAGCCACCTGGATCCCGTCCACCAGCCGGTCCCGCTCGGTCTGCACCCAGTCGGCCGGGTAGCTGGCCCCGGTCAGCACGTCGGCCAGGATCTCCAGCATCCGGTCCAGCCCGGTGACCAGGCCCGCGCCGGAGACCATCAACCGGTCCGGGTCGGCCCCGGCGGAGAGCCCGCCACCGACCTTCTGCAGCTCAGCGGCGATCTGGGTGGCGGTGAGGGTGCCGGTGCCGGTGAGCATCGTCTCGGCGAGCATCGCGCGCCGGGCCAGGTGGGTCCGGCCGAACGGCATCCACAGCCGCAACTCGACCAGGGGGACGGCGGGCCGGCGTACCGCGATCACGGTGAGCCCGTTGCCGAGCCGCCGCTCGGCCTGCCGGGGCAGCTTGAGCCGCCGGGTCGGACCGAGCGCCGGCAACGCCCGGATGTTCGTACTCATTTGTTGGCACCTCCGGGGATGACCTCGATGGAGGCGCGGCGTTGCGGTCGCAGGGTGGCGGCGGCGGCCCGGACCTGTTCCTCGGTGACCTCGCCGACCAGCCGGGGCAGTTCGTTGAGCAGACCCGGCTCACCGCGCTGCTGCTCCAGCACCGCCATCCGCAACGCCCGGCCGAGCACCGCGTCGGTGTCCCGCAGCAGGTGGGTGGCCATCCGCGCCTGGGTGCGGGCCAGCTCGCCGTCGGTCAGCCCGTCGGTGGCCAGCCGGTCCAGCTCCTCGTCGACGGTGCGCAGCACCTTGTCCACGTCGCCGCCGGGCGGCAGGTGCGCCTGGAGCAGCAGTGCCGTGGGGTCGCGGACGTCGAACGGGTCGCCCATGAAGCCGAGGTAGCCGCCGAGGCCGGTGACACTGCGGTCCCGCTGGACCAGCCGCTCGACCAGCCGGGACGCCTCCCCGTCGGTGAGCACCTCGGCGAGGACCACGTAGGGGAGGTAGCCGGCGAAGTCGCCGACCGGGTCGGGCACCCGCCACGCCGAGGCCACCGCCGGCAACGGCGCCAACTGGTCGGTGTACGAGGTGCGCCGCTCGACGGTCAGGTCGGGCTCGGTGAAGTCGGGCCGCTGCGGGGCGGGCCGGGCCGGCACGTCACCGAAGTGCCGTTCGACCAGGGCGGTCGCCTCCGTGACGTCGACGTCCCCGCTGATGGCGAGCACGGCGTTGCCGCTGGCGTAGTAGCGGCGGAAGAAGTCGGCGGCGTCGGCGACGGTGGCGGACTCCAGGTCGTCGAAGGAGCCGTAACCGTCGTGCGCGTTGGGGAAGGTGTCGAACATGACAGGCGGCAGGGTCAGCCAGGGGAACCCGCCGTACGGCCGGTTGAGCACGTTGACCCGGATCTCCTCCTTGACCACGTCGACCTGGTTGCGCAGGTTCTCCTCGGTCAACCGGGGGCCGCGCATCCGGTCGGCCTCCAGGAACAGCGCCCGTTCCAGGGCGTTTGCGGGAAGCGTCTCGTAGTAGTCGGTGTAGTCCAGATGGGTGGAGCCGTTGAAGGTCCCACCGGCGCCCTGCACGTGCCGGAAGTGGGCCAGCTTCTCCAGGTTCTCCGAGCCCTGGAACATCAGGTGCTCGAAGAGGTGGGCGAAGCCGGTACGCCCCTGCGGCTCGGAGCGGATGCCGACGTCGTAGACGACCGCCACGCCGATCACCGGGGCGCTGCGGTCCGGGGTGAGGACCACCCGTAGGCCGTTGTCGAGGGTGAACCGCTCGACCGGGTATTTCGTCGCTGGAATTCTCGCTCTCCGGGTCGGCACGTGATCGACCCTAGCGTGTCGCCACCGGTGACACGGCCGTCCTCGGCCTGCGTCTCAGTGCGCCACCGCGACGGGCAACGCGGTGACCCGGGGCAGCACCTCGGCGCCGACCCGTTCCGCCTCCTCCCGGTGCGGCCAGCCGGAGAGGACGAACTCGTCGACGCCGCTGCTGGCGTACTCGTCGATCCGGGCGGCGACCTCGGCGTAGCTGCCGACCAGCGCGGTGCCCGCGCCCTCGCGGACCAGGCCGATGCCGGCCCAGAGGTTCGGCGCGACGGTGAGGCCGTCGGCGCGGCCGTCGTGCAGCGCGGTCATCCGGGCCTGGCCGACGGAGTCCATCCGGCCGAACCGGGCCTGGGCGGCGGCGATCCGGTCCGGGCTCATCCCGGCCAGCAGCCGGCCCGCCTCGGCCCACGCCTCGTCGGCGGTGGGTCGGGCGATGACGTGCAGCCGCAGGCCGGTGCGCAGGGTGCGGCCCTGCTCGGCGGCGCGGGCCCGGATCCGGCCCACCCGGGCGGCGATGGCCGCGGGTGGTTCACCCCACATCAGGTACGCGTCGGCCTGCCGGGCGGCGACCGCCTCGGCGGCCGGGGACGCGCCGCCGAGGTAGACCGACGGCGGGTCGGCCAGCGGAGCGGCCAGCCCGCCGCCGTCGACCCGGTAGTGCGCGCCGGTGAAGTCGAACGGCCGGCCGCGCCAGGACCGGCGGAGCACCTCGATGAATTCACCGGTACGGGCGTAGCGGGCGTCGTGGTCGAGGAAGTCGCCGTACGCCCGCTGCTCGGTGGGGTCGCCGCCGGTGACGACGTTCAGCGCGAGCCGCCCGCCGGAGACCGCCTGGAACGCCTCGGCCTGCTGGGCGACCAGGGTGGGCAGGGCGAAGCCGGCCCGGACGGCGACCATTAGGCCGATCCGCCCGGTGTGCTGGGCGACCGCCGCGCAGACGATCCACGGGTCGGGGCAACCGGAGCCGACCGGGGTGAGCAGGGCGCGGAACCCGCCCGCCTCGGCGGCGCGGGCCACCTCGGTCAGATATCCGACGGTGGCCGCCCGGTCGTGCCGGGCCGCACCGGCGGTGACGGTGGCCGCACCGACCTGGTCGCCGTCGCCGGAGGTGGGGAGGAACCAGTGGAAGGCCATGTCCGCCACCCTCTCGCCGCGTCCCGGCCGGCGTCCGTCGGCGGGGCGGCTAAACCTAGCAAGAAGGTAGGAGAACGGGGAATATCTGAGAACTCGTCGTCCCGAGATGTGGACGGCTCTTGACGCCGGAGCACCCCTGACCCACTCTTCCTACCAACTAAATAGGAATACTGCGGATTGGATAGACGATGAGACGGCTCCCCTTCCGTCGGTTGGTCTCCCTCGCCACCCTCGCCGTCATCGGCGCGGCCACGATGGGGACCACCGCGGCGTGCGGTGACGACGACAGCGCTGCCGGCGGCGGCGACTCCGGCCCGGTCGCCCTGCGGCTGGGCTACTTCCCCAACATCACGCACGCCCCGGCCGTGGTCGGTGTCGAGAAGGGCATCTTCGCCGAGAAGCTCGGCAGCGACGTCAAGCTGGAGACCAAGACGTTCAACGCCGGCCCGGCCGCGATCGAGGCGATCTTCTCCGGCGCGCTCGACGCCACGTACATCGGCCCGAACCCGACGGTCAACGCCTACTCCAAGTCCAAGGGCGAGGCCGTCCGGGTCATCTCCGGCGCCGCCTCCGGCGGGGTCGCCCTGGTGGTCAAGCCGGAGATCACCTCGGTCGAGCAGCTGCGCGGCAAGAAGATCGCCACCCCGCAGCTCGGCAACACCCAGGACGTCGCCATCCGCTACTGGCTCAAGGAGAAGGGCCTCAAGACCACCAAGGAGGGCGGCGGCGACGTCAAGATCGTCCCGCAGGAGAACGCCCAGACGGTGGAGACCTTCTCCAGCGGCGCGATCGACGGCGCATGGGTGCCCGAGCCGTTCGTCTCCCGGCTGGTCAACGCCGGTGGCAAGGTCCTCGTCGACGAGCGGGACCTCTGGCCGGACAAGAAGTTCGTCATCACCAACCTGATCGTCTCCACCAAGTTCCTCAAGGCCCACCCCGACGCGGTGAAGAAGCTGGTCGAAGGGCAGGTCGCGGCGAACGACTTCGTCAACACCAAGCCGGACGAGGCCCAGCAGGCCATCTCCGACCACATCGGCAAGATCACCGGCAAGCCGTTGGACCTCAAGCTGATCAAGCAGGCGTGGCCCACCCTGCTGTTCACCAACGACCCGATCGCCTCCTCGCTCAAGACGGGCCTCGA
Source organism: Micromonospora sp. DSM 43699 (assembly GCF_055517075.1). NCBI lineage: Bacteria > Bacillati > Actinomycetota > Actinomycetes > Micromonosporales > Micromonosporaceae > Micromonospora > Micromonospora sp. DSM 43699. Next base: position 14,070 of record NZ_JBTMMT010000021.1, on the reverse strand, counting down.
CCACGCCGTCGCGGTGGAGCTGACCCAGCCGGTCGACCTGAACGGCCTGTACGACCTGAAGTACCTCAACGAGGTGCTCAAGACGCAGGGCCAGACCGAGGTCACCCAGCCGTGACGTCGACCACGACGACGCCGCAGAGCGCGACCGCCGCGGTCGCGCTCTCCGGTGTGACCAAGGTGTACGGGCGCGGGACGAACGCCGTCCTCGCCCTGGACGGGGTGAGCCTGGACGTCCGGCCCGGCGAGTTCGTCTGCCTCGTCGGTGCGTCCGGCTGCGGCAAGAGCACACTGCTCAACCTCGTCGCCGGGCTGGACCGCGCGCAGGGCGGCACCATCACGGTGGCCGACGACGCCCACCCCGGCCTGATGTTCCAGGAGCCGGCGCTCTTCCCGTGGCTGACCGTCGAGGCCAACGTGGAGGTGCCGCTGAAGCTACGCGGGCTGCCCCGGACGGCCCGCCGGGAACGGGTGGCGGAGCTGCTGCGCACCGTCCACCTGTCCGACTTCGGCCGCAAACGCCCGCACGAGCTGTCCGGCGGCATGCGGCAGCGGGTCGCCCTGGCCCGCACCCTCGCCCTGGACACCCCGGTGCTGCTGATGGACGAGCCGTTCGGCGCGCTCGACGCGATGACCCGGGACATCCTGCACGACGAGCTGGAACGGATCTGGACGGAACGGCAGCTCACCGTGCTGTTCGTGACGCACAACGTCCGCGAGGCGGCCCGGCTCGCCGACCGGATCATCCTGCTCAGCAGCCGCCCCGGCCGGATCATCTGGTCCACCGAGGTGGACGTGCCCCGCCCCCGGCGCATCGACTCCCCCGAGGTGGCCGCGATCGCCTCCGAGGTCACCGACCGACTGCGCACGGAGGTGGGCCGCCATGGCAAGTGACACCCTGACCGATGCGGCCCGCGCCGACGCGGAGATCTCCGGGCTGGACGCGCTGGAGATCGCCGGCCGGGAGAAGGAGGTCTCCCGGGGGGCCCGGCTCTGGGCGTCCACCTGGCCCAAGCTCGCCGCGCTCGCCATCGCCATCGGGCTGTGGCAGGTGGTGGTCTGGAGTGGCTGGAAGCCGCCGTACTCGCTGCCCGGCCCGGTCACCGTCGCCGAGGAGCTGGTCCGGCAGGCCAGCGGCCGGCAACTCTGGGACGGGCTCGCCACCACGCTGCAACGGGCCGCGCTCGGCTACCTCTTCTCCGTCGCGGTCGGCCTGCTGGTCGGTCTGGCGGTGGCCCGGTCCAAGGTGCTCCGGGCGGCGATCGGCTCGATGATCACCGCGTTGCAGACGATGCCGTCGATCGCCTGGTTCCCGCTGGCCATCCTGCTGTTCGAGCTGAGCGAGAAGGCGATCTTCTTCGTGGTGGTGCTCGGCGCCGCGCCGTCCATCGCCAACGGGGTGATCAGTGGCGTCGACTACGTACCGCCGCTGCTGGTCCGGGCCGGTCGCAATCTCGGCGCACGTGGACTGAACCTCTACCGGTACGTCATCGCGCCGGCCGCGCTGCCCGCCATCGTCGCCGGGCTCAAGCAGGGCTGGGCCTTCTCCTGGCGCAGCCTGATGGCCGGGGAGCTGCTGGTGGTCGGCATCTCGCAGACGTCGCTTGGCGCCCAGCTCACCTACTCACGGGAGCTGTCCGACGCACCATGGCTGCTCGCCACGATGATCGTCATCCTGGTCGTCGGATTGGTGGTCGACGCGGCCTTCGGGGCGGCCGACCGGGCGATCCGCCGCCGCTGGGGCGTGCTGGACCAGGCTGGTCAGTGACGTGTACATCTCCGCACGCAGCGACTACGCGCTCCGGGCCATGCTCGCCGTCGCCGCCTCCGGCGACGGCGGGCACGGCCCACCCGACAGCAGGACCGGCGAGGTCGACCGCCCCGACACCGGCACCCGACCCCATGGCGGGGGCGGCCGATCCGAGGGTGGGGGCGGTGGGGAGCTGGTCAAGGCGGCGAGTCTGGCGCAGGCGCAGGGCATCCCGCTGAGTTTCCTCCAGGGCATCCTGCTCGACCTGCGCCGGGCCGGCCTGCTGCACAGCCACCGGGGCGCCGAGGGTGGCTACGCGCTGACCCGCCCCGCCTCGCAGATCAGCGTCGGGGACGTGCTGCGTGCCGTCGGTGGATCACTGACCACCGTACGCGGGCTGCCCGCCGGTGATGCCGGCTATCACGGGGTGGCCACCGGCCTACGCGACGTGTGGCTGGCGGTGGACGGCGCGATAGCCGTGGTGGTCGACCACACCACGCTGACCGACCTGCTGGTCCACCGGGAGCAGATGCCGGCCCACTGACCTGCGGGCACCCGGACTTCCGTCCCGTCGACCCCGGTCGGGGTCGGCTCAGCCGGCGGTCAGTTCGACCGTCGACGGGCGTCCCTCGTCGGGGCTGTGCAACTCGACCAGCCCGGCCGGGGCGGCCCGTCCCGGCCTCGGGTGCCAGGGCGCGAATGCCGCGATCATGGCGAGCAGGAGCCCGGCACCCGCCACGGCGAACACCACAAGCAGCTCGCGCCCCGCCCCCGAATCGGCGTCGCCCGCCATGGTCAACCCTCCCCCGTGACCGACCGTGCCGGCCGCTTCTTCCCCGGCAGCAAGCTTCGACCAGCCGGGCCCGGTGGAACAGTCACCGATCGGACGCAATAGAGCCGGCAAGTCGACGCATCGGCCACCGCGATCACCGAGGGTCCGCATCCGATCCCGCACCGTCCATGGGGTGGGACGGCAGCCCGATCGTCACCCGCCAAAACAAGATCGACTCAGCTGGGCCGACGTGGCGGCATCTTCGGCACGACGACACACCGACATCGCCCCACTGAGTCGATCTCGTCCGAGCAGTCACGGCGAGCACGCTGGCCGCGCGCGGCCTCCCGGCCCCAGGCGGAACAGCTCACCCGTCAGGCGGGACGGTTTCGCCGGTCAGGCGGTACGGGGGCGACGCGGCCGACGGGAACGGCCCGACGCCCGGTGCGACCGACCACCTTCACCACCGGCACCGTTGCCGCCACCGGGGGCGATACGCGGCCGGGCAGCCGGGGCGGGGGCCGGGGCCACGATGGTCACCGGCACGCCGGACGGCTCACGCGCTCCGGTCACCCGGGCCAGCCCGCCGTCGCCGAGGCGTACCTGGGTCGACTGCGGTTTGATGCCGGCCACGCTCATCAGCCGGGAAACGTCCCGGCGCTGCTCCGGCAGGACCAGGGTGACCACCTGGCCGGCCTCGCCGGCCCGGGCGGTCCGACCGCCACGGTGCAGGTAGTCCTTCGCCTCGGTCGGCGGGTCCACGTTGACCACCATGTCCAGCCCGTCGACGTGGATGCCCCGGGCCGCCACGTCGGTGGCGACCAGTGCGGTGACCTGGCCGGTGCGGAACTGCTCCAGGATCCGGGTGCGCTGCGGCTGGGACTTCCCACCGTGCAGCGCCGCCGCGCGTACGCCCTTGGCGAGCAGTTGACGGGCCATCCGGTCGGCGCGGTGCTTGGTCGCCATGAACAGGATGGTGCGGCCCTCGCGGGCGGCGATCTGGGTGAGCGCGGCGGGCTTGTCGGCCGCGTCGACGTGCAGGACGTGGTGGGTCATCGCGGTCACCGTGGCGGTGCCCGGGTCCACCGAGTGCGACACCGGGTTGCTGAGGAAGCGGCGGACCAGCCGGTCCACCCCGCCGTCCAGGGTGGCCGAGAAGAGCATCCGCTGGCCGTTCGGGGCGACCTGCTCCAGCAGCTTGGTCACCTGGGGCAGGAAGCCCATGTCGGCCATCTGGTCGGCCTCGTCGAGCACGGTGATGGCGACCTGGTCCAGCCGGGCGTCACCCCGGTTGATCAGGTCGTGCAGCCGACCGGGGGTGGCCACAAGCACCTCGGCACCGGCGCGCAGCGCGTCCGCCTGCCGCTGGAGGGACAGCCCACCGACCACGGTGGCGCAGCGCAGCCCGAGCGCCCGGGCGTACGGGGTGAGTGCCGTGGTGACCTGGGCGGCCAGCTCACGGGTGGGGACCAGCACCAGGGCGAGCGGGCGACCGGGGCGGGCCCGGTGACCGGCGGTGCGGTGCAGCAGCGGGAGCCCGAAGGCCAGGGTCTTGCCCGAGCCGGTACGCCCCCGGCCCAGCACGTCCCGACCGGCCAACGAGTCCGGCAGGGTGGCCGTCTGGATGGGGAACGGCTCGGTGATGCCCTGCGCGGTCAGCTCGGCGAGCAGCGCCGGCGCGAGGCCGGTCGCGGCGAAGGTGGGAATGGTCATGGTCATGCGGAAAGCCTTCCTCGACGCGGCACGTGTCGAGGGAGGGCGCCGGAAGTCGGCGCGGTCTCCGACGGACCAGGTCCGTCGGGACTCACAAGCACGAACCGATTGGGTACGGGCCGGTCCGCCGCAGCACGCCGCGTCCCGCCGGAGCGGGGGGCGGCGCGGCGGACCGGTCCGTCACCGGGTCCGGAGGACCTGGTGGGTGTTACCGGACGATCCGAAGATCAGAGCGGACGGATGTTCTCCGCCTGCGGGCCCTTCTGGCCCTGGGTCACCTCGAACTCGACCCGCTGGTTCTCGTCCAGGCTCCGGTAGCCGGAGGACTGGATCGCCGAGAAGTGGGCGAAGACGTCAGCGCCGCCGCCGTCCGGGGTGATGAAGCCGAAGCCCTTGTCAGCGTTGAACCACTTGACGGTGCCAATTGCCATCTGTTTCGTCTCCTTGACGGAACGTCGAGCCCGCACTTGTTGCGGACCCGAAGAGGAGCGCTCCGCGCGGGATGCGCGAATCGCCTGTTGTTTTTGGTCGCCCCGCCCGGAGAGCTCCGGACACAACAAAGAGCGCCTGGGGCCACAATCCGCCAGGCGCACACAGAGTCTCTGGAAACCAAAACTGCAACAAGAACAACCTACCACGGATCTTCCGGCGCGCCACCCCCCAGCGGATTTTCCGGCAACCCGGCGATGATCGCGGTCAGCCCGTCGGCGTCCAGCAGGTCGGCCGGCCGCACCGTCACCCCGTCCCGGACGTAGTGGAAGGCGGCCCCCACCCGGTCCACCGGCACCCCGGCCAGCTCCGCCCAGGCCAGCCGGTAGACGGCCAACTGCACCGCGGCCACCGCGGCCTCCCCGCCGGTCGGCTGTCGACCCGTCTTCCAGTCGACCACGTCGTACCGGCCGCCGGGGCGGGAGAAGACGGCGTCCATCCGGCCCCGGACCACCACGCCGGCAAGCACCGTGGCGAACGGCACCTCCACCTCCACCGGCACCCGGTCTGCCCACTCGCTGGCCAGGAAGCGCTCCTGGAGTTCGGCAAGCGCCCCGTCGGGCGCGGCGTCCGCGTCGGCCGCCCCCGGCAACTCGTCCACGTCGAGCAGCCGGTCGGCTCCGAACCGGGCCTCCAGCCAGGCGTGGAAGGCGGTGCCCCGCCGGGCGTACGGGCTGGGTGGGGCGGGCATCGGCCGGCGCAGCGTACGGGCCAGCTGCGCCGGGTCCCGACGCAACGCCACCAGCTGGGTGACCGACAGGTGTCCGGGCAGCACCACCTCGACCCCGTCGGCCTGCCGCAACAGCTCCGCCCGCTCGGCCAGGAGCAGATCCGCCTCCCGCCGCCACCGCACCACCTCCGGATCCGCCACCACCGGCTCGGCCCCGCGCCCAGCCACGTCGGGTCCGGGTTCGCGCCCGACCACGTCGGGTCCGGTCGTGGTCTCCCGGCGGGATGTCTCGGGGTCGGCCCGGGACTCCAGGCGGGCCGAGTCGGGGTCGGGCCGGGAGTCCCGGTGGGCCGCCTCGGGGTCGGCGAGGTAGCGGCGGACCAACGCCGCCGCCTCGGTCAGCGCCGGCCGTCGTGGGCCGAGCGGGTCGGCCGGCCAGTCGGCCCGCAACACCAGTTCGGTGGTCGGATTGACCGCGGCACCGGCCGGTTCGGGCGCCCACTGGTCGACCAGCAGGCCGCCCCCGCCGGCCAGGCACGCGTCGTACACCTCGCGGAGCAGCACCGACGGCCCCCGGAACCGCTTGGTCCCCTCGCCCCACCAGTACCCGGAGCAGAGCAGCAGCCGCCGGGGCCGGGTCACCGCCACGTAGGCCAGCCGGCGTTCCTCACGCTCGTCGTGGGCCCGCCAGGCGTCGGTGAAGTCGGCCATCGCCCGGGCCACCCCACGCTGGTCGGCCAGCTCGGCGAGGTCGAGCACGGGCAGCCCGTCGGCGTCGCCGCGCAGCGGGAAGGGCAGCACCCCGAGCCCGCCCAGCCAGTGATCGGAGTTGCGGACCTGGCCGGGCCAGCCGCCCCGGGTCAGCCCGGCGACCGCGACGACGTCCCACTCCAGGCCCTTGGCGGCGTGTGCGGTGAGCACCTGCACCGCGCCCTCCACCACCTCCACCTCACCCGGGGAGAGCCCACGCTCCTCGTCCTCGGCGGCGGCCAGGTAGGCCAGGAAACCGGCAAGCGTCGCCGCCGGGGTCTCGCCGCTGAACCGGGCGGCCACGTCACCGAGGGCGTCCAGGTGCCCCCGGGCCAACCCGGCGTCGCCGGTGCCGTCCCGGCCGGCCCGGACCGCCACCTCGACGTCCAGGCCGATGGTGCGTTCGACGTCCGCGATCAGCTCCGGCAGCGTCTGGTCCAGCCGGTAACGCAGCAGCGCCAGCTCCATCCCGTACGACCGCAGCCGCAGGTAACCCTCCGCCGAGTACGCCTGCGCCGGCCCCAGGTCGGCCAGCGCCTCCACCAGGGTCGCCTCGTCCAGCACGTCCACGGTGATCTCCGGCCCCTCGTCGCCGGTCAGCTCCCGGCGGGCCCGCGCGATGGCCCGTGCCCGCCGGTGCAGGGCCACCAGGTCACGCGGCCCGATCCGCCAGCGCGCCCCGGTGAGCAGGCGCAGCAGCGCCGCGCCGTCGGTGGGGTCGGCGAGCACCCGCAGGGTGCAGACCACGTCCCGCACCTCCGGGGTGTCCAGCAGCCCGCCCAGGCCGACCACCTCGACCGGCAGGCCCCGGGCCCGCAGGGCCGCCTCGATCGCCGGGATCTGGCTGCGCACCCGGACCAGCACGGCGGTGGAGGGGCGCTGCGGCACCGGGATGTGCTCGGGTAGCGCGCCGGGCACCCGGGCAGCCCCCCGCCAGGCGGCGAGCACACTGTCGGCGATCCAGTCCGCCTCGTCGACGTACGTGGGCAGCAGCGCGCAGTGCACGGTGCCGGCGGCCCGGCCCCCCGGGCTGCGGTGCGGGATCGGTTCCCGGACGCTCAGCGCGGCATGCAGCTCCGGCACCCGGGCACCGGCGGCCCGCAGCGGGACCGACAACGCATTGGCCACGCCGAGGATCTCCGGCCGGTTGCGCCAGCTGGTGGTGAGGCTCATCGCCTCGGCGGGGGTGCCGTCGGCGCGGGCGAAGTCGGTGGGGAACCGGTCGAGCGTGCCGGCGCTGGCCCCGCGCCAACCGTAGATCGACTGGCAGGGGTCGCCGACCGCGGTGACCGGGTGGCCGCCGCCGAAGAGGTGGTTGAGCAGCACCACCTGGGCGTGGCTGGTGTCCTGGTACTCGTCGAGCAGCACCACCCGGTAGCGGTCCCGCTCGACCGCGCCGACCGCCGGGTGATCCCGGGCGACCCGGGCGGCACGGGCGAGCTGGTCGGCGAAGTCCATCGCTTCGAAGTCGTCCTTGCGCCTGGCGTACGCCCGCACCAGCGGCAGCAGCTTCAACCGGGTCCGCTGGAGCTGGAGCGCCTTGCGGACGTCGGCGTAGACGCGCCCGGGGTGGGCCTGCACGTCGGCGAAGAACCGGCCCGTCCAGGCGGCCAGCGCGTCCGGGTCGACCAGGTGCTCGTCCAGCTCGCCGGCGAGGGCCAGCACGGCGTCGGTGATGGTGCTGGGCATCCGGTCGACCTCGGACATGTCGCCGTCGTAGTTGCGCACCAGCAGGTCGACGAGCTGCCACCGGGACGCCTCGGTGAGCAGCCGGGTGGTCGGTTCGTAGCCGGCCCGCAGCCCGTGCTCGGCCACGATCCGTCCCGCGTACGAGTGGTAGGTGGAGACGGTGGGCTCACCGGCGAGGGGATCGTCCAGCGGGTTGCGGGACCGCCGGCCGAGCCGCCGGACCAACTGGTCGAGCCGGGTGCGTACCCGGTGCGCCAGCTCGCCGGCCGCCTTGCGGGTGAAGGTCAGCCCGAGGATCTGTTCCGGCCGGACGTACGAGTTGGCGACCAGCCAGACCACCCGGGCGGCCATCGTCTCGGTCTTGCCCGAGCCGGCACCCGCCACCACCAGCAGCGGCGCGACCGGCGCCGCGATGATCGCGGCCTGTTCGGTCGTCGGGGCGGGCAGCCGGAGCAGCCGGGCCAGCTCCACAGGCGTGTAGCGGGGGCCGGCGTCGGCGGCGCGCGGGGCGGGGGTGGCGGCGCTGAACAGGGTCGGCTGGGTCACCGCTCCCCCTCGTCCACGGCGGTCGGTGGCTCGACGACCTGACGGCCCTGCCCGGAGACGGGGCAACTGGTCCGCACCGGGCAGACCCGGCACTTCGAGTTGGCGACGGCGGCGAAGGTGGCGGCGGCCATCGTGTCGGCGGTGCGCCGGACCAGGGCGGTGGCCCAGCCGGCCTCGGGGCCTTGCCCGGCGGCGGCCTGGGTCTGCTCCCGGGCGTCCTTCGCGCCGGTGCCGAGCTGCACCAGCGCCGCTCCCCCGGCCTCGTCGCCGAACTCGGCGAACCCACCCGCCTCCACCGCCGCCTGGTACGCCCCGAGCTGCGGATGCTCGGCCACCTCCCGCTCGGTGACCGCCGTCGACTTGCCGGTCTTGAGGTCGATCACCACGAGCCGGCCGTCGGCGTCGACCTCCAGCCGGTCGACCCGGCCGGTCAGCTCGACCGGCCGCGCCGGGTCGTCGAGGCGGACCGCGAACTCGTGCTCGATGGCGAGCAGCCGACGCGGGTTGCCGGCCAGCCAGCGCAGCAGCTTGTCCACCATGGCCTCGGCGCGTTCCCGTTCCGGGCCGACCATCCAGCGGGCGGCCAGCTCGATCGCGTCGAACCGGGCGGCCACGTACTCCAGCAGGGCGGTCCGGTCGGCGCTGGCGTCCTCGGCCAGCATCGCGGCGGCGTGCACCAGGTTGCCGACCCCCTGGGCGGCGCTGGCCGGGCCGCTGCCGCCGTGCCGTTCGAGCAGCCAGCGCAGGCTGCACCGCAGCGCGCTCTCCATGCCCGACGGGGTGACCCGGACGGGCTCGCCCTCGTCCACCAGGGGCCGGTCGTCGGAGAGAGTGCGCAGGCCCCACCAGTCGTCCGGGTGCGCGCCCGGGATGCCGGCGGCAGCCAGCCGGGCCAGCTCGGCCGCCGCCGCGCGCCGCCGGGCCACCGACGCCGCCGGATCGGCGATCGCGGTACGCAGCTCCGCCACCAGCGCCGAGAGGGTGAGCGCCCGGGGTGGCCGCCCGACCGGCAACTCGCCGGGCAGGTCGTCGCCCGCCTCGCCCACCTCGCCGGCCTCGCTCTTCTCGCCCACGTCACCCCGGGCCGCCGACGGGTCCGGGCGGGAAGGTGCCGGGTCGGCCACACCCAGCTCGTGCAGGAAGCGGCTGGGCTGCTCCTCGTGGTCGTCGCCGCCGACGGCCGCCGAGGCGACGGCGGTGACCAGCAGCCGACGCCTGGCCCGGGTCACCGCGACGTGGAAGAGCCGGCGTTCCTCGTCGAGCAGGGCGGAGGTCTGCCCGACCAGACCGGCCCGGACGCCGGCGCCGTCCGCCCGGCCGACCAGCACGTCGACCAGCCGCTCCGAGCCGAGCAGGCTGCCGCGCAGCCGCAGGTCGGGCCAGACGCCCTCCTGCACACCGGCCACCGCGACCAGGTCCCACTCCAGCCCCTTGGCGGCGTGCGCGGTGAGCAGGCGGACCGCGGCTCCCCGGTCGGCGCTGGCCGCCAGGGTGTCGGCCGGCAGATCCTGGCCGAGGACGTGGTCGAGGAAGACCTCGGTCCGGGCACCGGGCAGCCGGTCGACGAACCGGGCCGCCGCGTCGAAGAGCACCAGCACCGCGTCGAGGTCCCGGTCGGCGGCCTCGGCCCGCCAACGCTGGGCGGTCTCGTGTTCCCCGGTGGCCGCCCGCCCCCGCATGATCACCCCGGCCCAGCGTTCGGCGAGCCCGCTGGCGCTCCACACCGCCCAGAGCACGTCCTCGGCGGTCGCGCCGGGCACCGCCGCAGCCGTCCGGGCGGTGGCCAGCAACTCCGCCACGGCACGGGCCGGTTCGACCCAGCGCCGCTCGATGCCGGCCAGCTCCGCCGGGTCGGCCAGCGCCTCGACGATCAGCTCGCCGGAGGGCCGCCGGTCGCCCCGGGCCAGCGCGAGCGCCCGCAGCCCCTGCCGCAACCGCCGCTCGGCGAGCGGATCGGCCCCGCCCAGCGGCGAGTGCAGCAGGGCGATCGCGGACTCCTCGTCGAGCCGGGCCGGGTCGAGGGCGCAGCGCAGCACGAGCAGCAGTGGGGCCACCGCCGGTTGCAGGTGCAGTGGCAGGTCCTCGCCGTGCACCACGGTCGGCACCCCGGCGGCGTGCAACGCCCGTCGCAACGAGGGCAGGTGCAGGTGGGTCGAGCGGACCAGCACCGCCATCGCCGACCAGGGCACCCCGTCGAGCAGGTGGGCGGCGCGCAGCGCGTGGGCCAGCCAGGCGGCCTCGCTGGTGGCCGAGCGGAAGGTGCGCACCTCGACGCTGCCCGGCGGCGCGTCGGGCAGCGGTCGCAGCTGCCGGTGCCCGGCCGGGCCGCGCAGCCGCCGGGCCAGCCGGCCGGTGGCACCGAGCAGCACCGGCCCGGCCCGGTAGGAGGTGGTGAACGTGACCTGCGCCGCCGGTGCCCCGGAGGCCGTCCGGAACCGGTGGGGGAACGCGGCGACCACGGCCGGGTCGGCACCCCGGAAGGCGTACGTGGAGGAGTCCGGGTCGGCGAATGCCACCAGGGACCTGCCGCCGCCGGCCAGAACTGCCAACAGGTCCTGCTGGGCCGGGTCGGTGTCGGCCAACTCGTCGACGTAGACGTGGGCCAGCCGGCGACGCTCGGCCTCCAACAGCTCCGGATCGTCGAGGAGCAGGCCGGTGGCGGCGCGGACCAGCTCGGCCGGGTCGTACGCCACGGAGCCCCGGTTGCCGACGTCGCGCAGCGCGAGGACGGCGACGTACTCCCTGAGGAACCGGGCGGCGGCCGGCCAGTCGGTGCGGCCCAGCTTCTCCCCCAGCCGGGCCAGCTCGGCCGGGCCGACCCCCCGCTCGGCAGCCCGCATCAGCAGGTCACGCAGCTGGGCGGCGAACGCCCGGGTACGCAGGGCGGGGAGCAGGTCGTCCGGCCAACCGACCGGGTCGTCGCCGGGTTCGGTGCCGACGACGTCCAGCAGCTCGCGGATGATCAGATCCTGCTCGGGGCCGGTGAGCAGCCGGGGGGACGGCTCGCCCCGCTCGCCGGCGGCCCGGCGCAGCAGCCCGAAGGCGAAGGCGGGGAAGGTGCGTACCAACGGTTCCCGCAGCACCCGGTGACCGTCGGCGGCGATCCGGGCCTCGATCCGTTGCCGCAGCTCGGTGGCCTGCCGACGGCCGAAGGTGAGCACCAGCAGGCGCTCCGGGTCGACCCCCTCGGCGACCCGGGCGGCGACCGACTCGACCAGGGTGCGGGTCTTGCCGGTGCCCGGCCCGCCGAGCACCAGCATCGGCCCGGCGGTGTGCGCCACCACCTCTGCCTGGAGCGGATCGCGCCGACCACCCGGCTGCGCTGCGACCTCCTCGTGGAGCGGATCGCGTCGACCACCCGACTGCGCTGCGACCTCCGGCCGGTGCGGCCCGGACCCTGGGCGGGGCGGGTCCGCCCCCGGTCGGTGTGGGCCGTCGGGGTGTGCGGCATCGCCCGCCGACCCTCCGGGCCGCGGCTCCCCCTCGACGCCCGACCCGCTCCGACCCGGCTCCTCGATCACCCCGCCGCGCCGAGCGTCCCCCCGGACGCCCGCGGCGGACCGCCCGTCATCCGGGCCGGGTCCGACAGGCCGGCGCACCAGCCGGTACCCCTGCACCCCCACATCCCACCACGCCGGTACGACACCACCCACCTCACCACCCTGCCCAGGCCCGTCGCTCGCTCCCGGGTACCAGGCGTGAGCACTCGCCCAAGGGGCCGGACCGGGGCCGGGCGTGCGGGTCAGGGCCGGGCGTGCGGGTCAGGGCCGGGCGTGCGGGTCAGGGCAGCCGCGACTCCAGGGCGTCCAGTGCGGTGGAGACGGTCGGGGTGACCGTGAGCAGTTCCAGGCCGGCCGGCTTGAGGAAGGTCTGGTCGGTGATGGTGGCGAGCCAGTCGAGCAGCGGGCGGTAGAAGCCGTCGGTGTCGACCAGCACCATCGGCTTGGCGTGCATGGCCAGGGTGGCGGTGGTCCAGACCTCGAACAGCTCGTCCAGGGTGCCCAGACCGCCGGGCAGGGTGAGGAAGGCGTCCGACTTCTCGATCATGATGGTCTTCCGGCTGGCCATGGTGTCGGTGACCAGCAGTTCGTCCGAGGCGAGATCGGAGACCTCCAGGTCCATCAGCGCCTGCGGGATCACCCCGACCGTGCGCCCGCCGGCCGCCCGCGCCCCGTCGGCGAGGGCACCCATCATCCCGACGCAACCGCCGCCGCTGACCAGCGTGTGCCCGCGCCGGGCCAGCTCCGCCCCGGTCTCGGCCGCCAGGTCCAGCCAGCGCTGATCGAGCGTACGGGAGGACGCGCAGAAGACACAGATCGCCGCCACCGTCTCAGCCCTCCCGACCATCGACGCCGCGTCCGGTACCGGACGCGGTGCCGCCGGATCCTGCGCCGCTCCCCGTACCGCTGCCTCCCGTACCGCCGGAGCCTGTGCCGCCGGACGCGGTGCCGCCGGACGCGGTGCCGCCGGACGCGGTGCCGCCGGACGCGGTGCCGCCGGACGGCGCGGCGGTGTCGGCGGCGCGGCGGGCGGCCTGCTGGTCGGCTGCGGTCCGGGCGACCGCCTCCTCGCGGACCGCCTCCTGGTCGGCGGCGAGCGCCGCCTCGGCCGCGACGATGTGCCGCACCGCCGCGTCGACGTCGTCGGTGAGGCAGATCAGCTCCAGGTCCACCGGGCCGATCTTGCCCTCGGCGGCCATGCTGTCGCGCAACCAGTCGAGCAGTCCACGCCAGTACGCCGTGCCCATCAGCACCACCGGGAAGCGGGTCACCTTGCCGGTCTGCACCAGGGTGAGCGCCTCGAACAGCTCGTCCATGGTGCCGAAGCCGCCCGGCAGTACGACGAACGCCTGGGCGTACTTGACGAACATGGTCTTGCGGGCGAAGAAGTAGCGGAAGTCGATGGCCAGGTCGACCCAGTCGTTGAGCCCCTGCTCGAAGGGGAGTTCGATGCCCAGCCCGACGGAGAGTCCACCGGCGTCGCTGGCACCCCGGTTGGCCGCCTCCATCACCCCGGGACCACCACCGGTGATCACCGCGTAACCGGCCCGGGCGAGGGCCGCACCCAACTCCTCGGCCAGCCGGCACTCCGGGCTGTCGGGTTTGCTACGGGCGGAGCCGAAGACGCTCACCGCGGGCGGCAGGTCGGCCAGCGTGTCGAAGCCCTCGACGAACTCGGAGAGGATCCGAAGTGCCCGCCAGGCGTCCTTGGTCTTCCAGTCGCTGCGCCCCCGGGAGTCCAACAATCGCTGGTCAGCGGTGCTGGTGGGGATCGCACCGCGGCGCAGCGTGACCGCCCCCCGGTGCCGCTCCGGATCGCGGCCCGGCTGCCGCCCGTTGCTCTGACTCATGCCAGTCACCGTAGTGGAGGCGCACGTCAGGGCGGTGACGGCCGGCGAGCCGAAGAAAAAGTTCGCGATCATGGGCAACTAATTCTGTCGCCCGTACGTCTTACTATTCACATACCGGGTATGGCTCGGCGCGCGCCTTCGGGGGAGGAGCAAGCGTGATCAGCAACAACGAGCGGATGCGGATCCGCCGGCAGATGCAGCGACGAATCAACGAGGTGGTGGCCGAGCGCCGCCGCGCCCGACAACTCGAGGTGCCGGCAGAGCCCGCCGCCCCACCCGTCGAGCCGGTCGCCCCCGACACCCCCCACCTCACCCCCGCCTGACACCACCACCCACCACCACCC